>USLQ01000093.1 GCA_900555545.1 uncultured Oscillospiraceae bacterium
CTCCCGATACCAGTCGAGCACTGAAGCCTTCCATTGCTTATACTGGGAGTCCGTAAAGTCATCGTGCAGATGGGTTTTCCCGCCGGAACATGTCATCATCCCATAGGGGCCGTCAATCTCCACGGCGTCCGCCCCCGTACGGTCGATAAAGTTCAAAATGTCATTCTTATACTTTTCAAACCATTCCGTGGCCAAACAGCGGCAGATATGGCTGCCATCGTGGTTGAGCGCCTCGTTGCCGCGGACTGGGCGATAATTTTTTACATAAGCCAGCGTATACGCGCCCATACGCAATCCCCTGGCATGGCCGTAATCATAGGCCTTGCGTATCCGCTCCAGATAACGGTTGCTGTGGCTCTCCATGTTGACACCGGAACCAAAAGACTGGATCACCATCTCCAGCCCGACCTCGGCGCACTGGTCTACGGCCTTGCGGATGGCGCGCGGGGAATTGGAGATCAAGTGGAAAAACAGGACATTATCCGTACACCACGGCGCAATCCTGCGGTACATCTCCTTGACCTCGATCAGGCGGTGTTCATAGTAGTCCGTTTCAAAGAACAGCTCGTAGGCTGTGATGGAATCCACGTGCTCCCCTGGGGCAAGCTTGACATTCATCCGCTGCTCGGGGGCGACCTCCAGCACACCGTGGCGGCAGCGTGCATAGCGCCTTGCATATACGTCAAAATCAAGCCCGATAAAATCCGTGGTGGAGTCAAAGTCGCTGTCCACGAAGAGGGAGTCCGGCTTTTCGCCGGTCCTTAAAACATCTGTGCAGATATTATCAACCGTGACCGTACCGGCACCCAAGTTCTCGACGGATACACACTTCATCATGACCGGCATATGGTCATAGATCTCATACCGCACCGCGACCCGCAGTACCGGATCCTGAAGCTGATAGATCCGGTCGACCGCCTTACCGGGAGGCGGATAGGCGCCTCGAGCCGTCATCGTCTCCGAACGGCGGAATGGCACGCGCTCCAGACATGGAACTACCCGGCACGAGTCAAAGGCCAGATCGGATGCGCCGCAGCATTTGCCCCCGATGAAAACTTCAAAATCCGTACCGGGCGCGGCTACAAGCTCCTCATCTTTCGTCATATTTTTGAACGAGGTCGTCCGGCATCCCTTTTTTTCAATGTTCCGGCAGACCAGCCCATTGCACAAAAAAATCTGGTCGCCACGCTCCTCAATCCGAGCCCGACCTTCTCCGGCGTCCAATACCCAATGATGCATCTCATTCCCTCCTAAATGGACTCTATCTTAAACGAATAAGTGTATGACTCCCTAAAATGCAGGATCTTTTTATACTGCTCTGCTGTATCCGGACCGCAGCTGGCACTTCCAATCCCGCGCATAAAACCATTGATATGCAAGATTGTTTTATCCAAACGGGTGATATCCTCCTGATGCTTGGCCCGGCGCAGCTTTTGGGGATCAATATCAGTCGCCTTAAAATTCAAAGGCTGTTCCAGTGCGGTAATCCGCAGCCCTGCTCCACTGTTATCCGTTATCTCCGCCCAGCGCACGCCGCTGCGGTTGCCGGACTCCTGCGGCTTGATATAGTTAACATCCATCGCGGAGGCATCTGTCTCATAGATTCCCATGACATTCTGCGCGGAAAAATCCGAGTAACTCTCCGTCTCACCCATACCGTAATATCGAATCCGGTGATACCGGCCATCCAGTGCCAGTGTCAAGCCAATTTGCAGCATATCAACCGGTTTTCGGCAAAGGCTCGTAATCGAAAAGGTGACATAAAGCTCCCGCTCCGAAACGGCCCGGCAAGTTATTTGCGCATGAAATCGTTTTTTCCCTCCGGCAATCAGGTCAACGGCTGTTTGGACCGTATTCAAATATTCGTCCCATTTCATTTTGCGGCAGCGCGGTACCAAGCGATCTATCCCCATTTTTTTCAGGGGCGTTACCGCATAGACGTGGTTATCAATCACCGCCTGATAGAGATTCACCGCAAGCCCCGGATTTCCCGGAGCCAATAGCTGATTACCGCGGCTATCTGTCCACTCCACCAGCACGCCTTTGGAATCCCAGCAGATCCTGCGCTCCCCCTGCCCAATCCGGTGGAAGTGCTCGCCTCCATCCCAAGTGAGATTGGAACGACGGACTGCTACGGACGGAAACACTTCATTCAGTGCAATCTGCTCCTGCGCGATGGCACTACCATCTGCTGCTGAGGTATAACGGAGAATCAGGAAAGTATCCTCTCCGTCCAAAAAAGTGGGCTTCACGGGTAATTTCAGGCTTTCCCCCGGTTGAATTTCCGTCCTCAAGCTTTCCGCCCCACACGTTTTACCGTCTCGGACAAAGTGCCATTTGATCTCGATTTCGCCGCCTGAAGCGAAGTAATTGTGATTGTGTATATAAATACTATCTTCCTTTTTATACGCCCGAAAGGGGCTGTATACATTTTTCATGCACAGGGCACTTGGGGAGGGTGTCCGATCCGGAAAGAAAAGGCCATCACAGCAAAAATTTCCATTGTTGAGCCGGTCCCCGTGATCGCCTCCATAGGTATAGCGGTATTTCCCCTTGGGATCGAAGTGCGCGTGATCCGCCCACTCCCAAATACAGCCGCCCAAAAAGCGCTCATCCGTATATATAATATCCCAGTACTCATCCAGTGCACCGGGACCGACACCCATACTGTGCGCGTACTCACACAGGAAAAACGGTGCATCATAGTTGCGGGAATCTCTCCACTCGCCGCGGCTGAGTGCGCGCATCTCCTCAGGAGGGGTATAAAAATGTGCCAAGATATCATACCGAACCCGCTCGCTGCGGCAAGCCGGTTCATAGTGGACGGGGATGGACGTTTTTGTCTTTAGATAGGCATAACAGGCGTCAAAATTTTTGATACCGCCCGCCTCGTTCCCCATGGACCACATCGCCACAGATACGTGATTTTTATCTCGCTCATAAAGTGCCTGGACACGGTCCAGATAGTGGGGCTCCCATTGAGGATCGTTGCTGATTAAATCAATGTTCTTGACAAAACAGCCGTGGGTCTCTATATCCGCCTCGTCCACAACATAGAGGCCGTAGATATCACACAGAGCCATCATCAGCGGATCAGGCGGATAGTGGGAGGTTCGCACGCAGTTAACGTTATACGCTTTCATGAGCTCCACGTCTTTTTTCAGATCTTCGGCCGTCATCGCATAGCCGCGTACAGGGTGCGTATCGTGGTGATTGACCCCTTTGAATTTGACCGGGCGGCCGTTGAATAGATAACGGCACCCGTCCAGCTCAATCGATCGGAACCCGACCTGATGGCGGACATACTCTACGGGGCAGCCGCCGTCAAGCAATGTGAGGATTAAATCATAACATACCGGCTGCTCTGCATTCCACTCCTGGACTTGCAGATTGCACCACCGGATAGGTTCACCACGGTGTGCGGCGGCGTCCGCAATCAACTTCCCTTCTAGGAACAGCTGCGCGCGCAGGCCGGCCTGCCCCGTGCCGCGGATATCGGCCGTCAATTCTGCCTGATATCCATTGGCCCCCCTTTGGGTGGTAAAACAAAAATCAAACAGGTAGCACGGTGGCTGCTCGGTGATATATACATCGCGAAAAATTCCGTTTTCACGGAACATATCCTGGCACTCCAGGTACGTACCGGTGGACCACTTGTGGACAACTGCTAACAGTTCATTTTCCCCATGGCGCAGCACGGCGGTCAAATCAAACTCGTGGCTGTTGTGGCTCCCCTCACTGTACCCGATAAATTCGCCATTGAGATAAAGCTCAAGTGAGGCCGCCACCCCCAAAAAAGTCACAGTATAGTGATATCCTTCCTTTTTCCGCAGATCGAAATTTTTTCGATATACGCCCACGGGACAGTTCTTGGGCGTTTTGGGAGGATTACACCGGAACGGGTACATGGAATTGAGGTAGTTGATTTGATCATAACCCGTCTTTTGCCAGGTGGAGGGCACATGGACGGAATCGAATGGCATAGTAGCTGTATCGACTATCTTTCCCAATTGAGAAGCCGATTTGAAATAGGCAAAATCCCACTCCCCGGACAAAACCAGGATCGCGTCGCTCTGATACCGCTCTGTAAAATAATCCGTCGCCTGTAACAAATCCATTGACCGAAAGGGAATGAAGTAGCTTCGGTGTTCTAATCGGTTTTTAGCAAAGGTGTGGAAGTCGCGGTAATTGCGTTGATCGACAGTATATCGCATTTGAATCATCCCCTCTCATGATTAGCCGCCATTTGTTCCCGTCAATTTTAGTTGAATATGGGATGATCGACAATCTCGACAAAAGTTTTTTTACACTTTTCCAGCTCAAGAATCACGATCTCATTTTCCTCTTTTAGCCAGACACCGGGCAGATAGAGGGTACGCTGCGGCCCCACATCCCAGTAACGCCCCAAGTTGATCCCGTTGACGAACACATACCCTTTGGTCAAATTGGTGATTTTCACAAAGCAGTCCGACCTGGATGGCGCTGAAAACTTCCCCTTCAAATACATCGGCCCCACCGTCTCCCCGGCGGTGAAATCAAGGGCTGAGACCCGCTCAGCGGCAATCGTGTAAATATCAAAATCGTACACATACTGCTCCCCAATCCGGACTGCTGCAAGGCCCTTGCGATCCGCCAGACGCTTATTAAAATTGATGCGCCCCATCCCTTCCACCAGGATATCGACTGTAATCTTTCCACAAAAAGCCGGAATCGGAAATGTAAAGCTCTCTGAGGGCTGAATACCGTTTTTGATCTGCCTGCGGGTCAGCGGCCGGGAGCGGTCATACCTACCAACCAATTGATGGTTTACAAAGACCCATGCAACATCATGTACCCCATCAGCCGAGATCGAAGTATCCGGGTAATCCCCCTCGACCTCCGTATGGTATAGAATCAGGCCGTGGGACTGACCGTAATACTCCATGTAGTGCGCGATATGATCCGCATGGTGCACGGACAGTGTCTCCATATTCCGGAACAGGGAGGTGCACTGCGTCAGCTCCACTTTTCCAAGTGCCTGTGTCTGTGGTCGCGGCGGAAGTTCCGGCGTCGCAATCCCCTGCCTCTTGCACAGTGCGTCACGCATGACGTAATACTTGGCCGTATAATCCCCATACTCGTTGAGTGGGGCGTCATAATCATAGCTGGTGGTAATGGGCTGGTAATATTGGGCGTAGTTGGCCCCCGCCATATAGCCGAAATTTGTCCCGCCGTGGAACATGTAAAAATTAAAGTTGGCATCCTCACGGAAGAACTGCTCCAAAATGCGCCGGTAGGTCTTTTTTGACCAAGCGGACGGCGAGTGATGGTGACGCTCCCG
>USLQ01000094.1 GCA_900555545.1 uncultured Oscillospiraceae bacterium
AAGTACATCAGCACCTGCTTGAAGAGAGCACCGTCCGCCATCCGGTCGGAAACGCCCAGCCGTTTGAGCGTCTGATAGCGCCGGCGGTTGTCGGCCGCTTCCGACAGCTGCTGGAGGGCCAGAACGGCGGCAGAGGTGATCATAAAGATGATCCCAACATACATCATCAAATACACGGCCGTAAACTTCATGCTGTACCCCATATCCACCACATCCTGGCGGGCGACCATCGTGTAGTTTTCATAGGCGGGCTTTTCCATCTCCTGCAGCAGAAGATCCAGGCTGTTCGCGCCGTCCTTCAGCTGGATATTGACGTACCGGTCCAGAAACTGCATATTTGCCACAGTTTCATCTGGAACTACAACCATCCCGCTGGTACCCATCAGGAAGGTATAGGAAGCGATTGTCTCGATATGATCCTGAGCCGGTGTATAGGTATGGCCGTCAAGTTCCAAGGTACCGCCAGTACTCAGGTAGGTATTGAACATCTCCTCAAACCCGGAGTAGTTGCTCGAAATAAGATACTGATCCCCCGTGAGTGTTTTCTCCTCCAAGCCGAGCATCCGGCACAGATGGTTGTAATCGCTCAAGCGCATGAACGGCAGTGTGCCCATAGCCATTGTTTTTTCGAGCTCATCCAGTCCGCCGGGGGCAAACACCTCATAGGTCAAATCATTTTCATAGTAGGTGTTAAATTCTATATAGTCGCGGGCCACGGCGGAGAGGTCAAATCCGTTCTCCTCTGCTGTCTGGGCAAAGGTTGTGCGTTCCCACGCCTCACGGTCAAAATCCCGGTTGACATTAGCCATGACCGAGACGTCATATGGGGCGATGGAATCAATATCCTTGGTGAACAGATCGCCAACCGTGAGCCCGCAGGAGATCGTTCCGATGGAGAGCAGGAGCATCAGGCAGACGAGCGAGATGGAGATAAAATTGGTGTTCATCTTGCTGCTGAACTGACGAACCACAAAGGCGTTGAGCTTTTTGTAGTAGATCCCCTTGCAGGACCGGGCGACATCCAGGATGATCCCCGCAACCGCAAAGAAAAAGACAAACGTACCAAAAAATCCAATCACCAGACAGGCCGCAAATTCCCTGTCGAATTCGGAGAGCCCATTGTCGAACAGCAGCCAGTACGCCGTGCCAAGCATCGCACAGCCGATCACTAACGCCAGCAGATTTACCCACCGGCGATGGAAGCGGAGCGTCTCGCCGCGGCGGCCGCTGTTGAGCAGATCGATCAATTTGATCCGCGAGATCTGGTGTGTATTAAAGATCATGGAGATCAGAAATACGACCACAAAACAGATGAGCGTTTTGACAAGAGCATCCACGGAGAACACAATCTCGAAGTCCGAAATTGTCACCCCCAACAGCAGCGCCGAGAGGGAGGAGAATGCCTGAGACAGCACCACGCCGAGCGCTAGACCGATCACCAGGGACAGCAGGCCTACGAGGAAGGTCTCCATCGCCATCATCAGGGCGATCCGCGTCCGGTCCATCCCAAGAGTGAGATAAATCCCCAGCTCTGCGCTGCGGCGCTTCATGAGGAACTTATTGGCATACAGGATCAAAAATCCCAGGATCACTGCTACCAGTACGGAGATGTAACCCATCAGCTTGATACCAGTCTGCATCAGTTCGCTCATGGAGGCGCTCAGATCGAGGATGGCCTGCTGCGACTCGATAGAATTGAACACATAGAACATGCATACGCCGAGCATGAGCGTCAGGAAATAGACAGAGTAATCCTTAAAGCTCTTCTTGACGTTTCCCCTGGCCAACTTAAATAACATCGCTGTTGTCACCTCCGAGCAGGGTTACAACGTCGATGATCTTATTAAAGAAGGTCTTGCGGCTGTCCCCACCGCGGCGCAGCTCGTTGAAGATCTTGCCATCCTTGATGAACAGAATACGGTGGCAATAGCTGGCGGTGAATGCGTCGTGCGTGACCATGAGGATCGTTGCCTGAACCTCCTCATTCAAGCGGGTCAGGCAGTCGAGCAGCATGCGGGAGGACTTGGAGTCCAGTGCGCCGGTCGGCTCATCTGCCAGGATCAGGGACGGGTTTGTCACAATTGCCCGGGCGCACGCAACGCGCTGGCGCTGGCCTCCGGACATCTGATAGGGGTACTTCTCCAGCACGTCCTCAATCTCCAGCCGTTTGGCAATCAGATTGATGCGCGGGTCAATGTCTTTGGGATGGACATTGGTGATCGTCAGGGCCAGTGCGATATTCTCACGCGCTGTGAGGGTATCCAGCAGGTTAAAATCCTGAAAAATGAAGCCAAGCTTTTCCCGGCGGAACTTGGAGAGCTTGTTGGGCTTGAGCTTAGTGATATCGCCGCATGTGACAGTATCGATCGTGGAGATGCAGTTGAGCACCGTGGTCTTGCCGGAGCCGGACGGCCCCATAATCCCCACGAACTCACCCTGAGCTACCTCAAAGCTGATGCCGTCGACAGCCTTTGTCACACTCCCCTTTGCGCCATAGTATTTTTCAATATTGCGTACACTTAATACGTTTTCCATGCGTGTTACCTCCTTGAAAACTATGGCTCTATTGTACCCCAATGTGCGTCCTGCTGCCATCGCTTTATCTTACGGTCAACTTACGGTTTTGTCACTTTGCGTCAGGGCGGCCAGCTCGCTGACGGGGAATTCGATGGTCAGCGCCGTCCCCTGTCCCTCCTGCGACTGGGCGGAGATCCCTACACCAAGCTTGCGGCAGAGCTTTTGACACAGATAGAGCCCAATGCCCGTAGATTTGCCGTACCGGCGACCCGTCTGCCCGGTGAAGCCCTTATCAAAAATGCGGGGCAGGTCGCTCGCCGGGATCCCGATTCCGTTATCTGAAACGGTCAGATACACGCTGCCGCTCCTGCAGTCGGCGGAAAAACGGATGACCGGATCCGTCCCCCGCTTGTATTTGATTGCATTATTGATGATCTGATTGAGAATAAATTCCATCCACTTGACATCCGTGTAGACTGCGACATCCTCCCGGAGCGGCTCCACGGCAATTTTATTCTCAATAAAGGCGCGGGAATTGCGGCGGATGACACCGTTGACCAGCGACTTGAGCGAAGTCCGGCGGATGATGTAGTCCTTGTGCGTCTGGGCGCTGCGGGCGTAAAAGAGCGTCTGTTCCAGCAAAAAGTCGACCCGGTCCAGCTCACGGGAGATATCCGACCCCACCGCGCCCGGATGGTTCTCCAGGATCAGGCGCGTACTCGCGAGGGGCGTTTTAATCTCGTGCGCCCAGGTTTCAATATACTCGCGATAGTCCTCCGAATCCCGCCGGACGGCTGCAATGGCGTCATTCTGTTCCTTATTGCACTGGAGCAGGACGGAGCGCATGATTTTGCCCTCCGTAAAATCAGGCTCCCCGATCACGGAGCCGATGAGCGTCTTGCGGTCCAATTCATCCAGCACACCGAGCAGATCGCGGTAATACCGGCGGCGTTTCACAAAATCCGCACCAAACGCCAGCGAGAAGCAGAACAGCAGGATGAATGCCAGTAAAAAGCCGAGGGACGGCTCCCCCAGCGCCGCAATGCACAGCACGACCACAACGGCCGGCACAACCACGCTGATTACCAGCCCAACGCGATCCCTAAAATAATTCCAAAAACTCATAGCGAATACCCCTGCCCCCTGTGTGTCTGGATCAGATCCCCTGCGCCCACAGATTTGAGCTTGCGCCGCAGGCGGTTTACATTGACGGTCAGTGTGTTCTCATCCACAAACTCATCCGTCTGCCAGAGCGCGTTCATCAGCTGATCGCGTGTGACAATATTCTCTCCGGCGCGCATAAGCGTTTCCAGGATTAAAGTCTCGTTGCGGGACAGCTCGCATTCCCCCGACGGACCGGACACACTGGCGCGTGCGATATGGAGCACCACGCCTCCAAAGGACAGCTCACTGCCCGGATCGGAATGGTAGGCACGCCGCAGGGCGTTCTTGATCCGCATGAGTAGAATCTGGACATTGTACGGTTTTGTCACGTAGTCGTCCGCCCCCACATTCATGGCGGACAGCTCGTCCACCTCGCTGTCCGAACTGGTCACCATAATAATCGGCAAGTCCGATTTTTTGCGCAGCTCCATACAGATCTTGCAGCCGTCGCTGTCCGGCAGATAGAGGTCCAGCAGTGCCAAAGCGGCGTTCTGCTCGAGAATTTGACCTGCCGCATGTACAAAATCCGTAACAACAAAAGTCTCGTATCCGTTGCGTTCCAAAAAGAGAGAGAGCTCCCGCGCGATGCGCGGATCATCCTCCACAATAGCGATCTTCATGATTGATCCCCCCGGTGCATGTTCTGATAGTAAAACACGGCCAAATTTGTCCGGTCCCGCAGTTCAAGTTTATCCAGTACCGCACTGATATAGTTGCGTACTGTCCCTTCGCTGAGGCAGAGCGCACCGGCGATCTCCCGGTTGCTGTCCCCCTTGGCGACGAGCTCAATCACACGGTATTCCCGCTCCGAAAGGCCGTGGCCCTTATAATCAAAGATCTGTTCCCGCCGGATGATCCCCGGCAGCTTGCCGGCCACAGAGTTGCCAAATACGCTCTGCCCTGCAAAGACGGCCTTGACCGCAGGGGCGATACTCTCAAAGTCCTGCTTAATGATATATCCCTTAGCCCCGATACGCAGCGCCTGAACAATATAGCTGTCATCCTCAAAGGTGGTCAGGAACAGGATCCGCGCCTCCGGGAACTCCTCCAAAATCCGCCCCGCGGCCTCAAGCCCGGTCAGGCCGGCCATACGGATATCCATCAGCAGTACGTCCACCTGCTGCTCCCGGTAGTGCGCACACGCCTCCTCCCCGGAATACCCGGTCCACACCACAGTGATCTCCGGGTCGGCCTCCAAAATCGTCTGGACGGAGGCACAGACGAGGCGGTCGTCATCGACAATGGCAATCTTCATGCGTTTTCCCCTTTCTTTGGAATCGTGACAAAAATATGGAAACCAGCCTGCCTGTTCACCGTGAATGTCCCACCCAGCAGGTTCACCCGGTCCTCGATATTCCGCAGGCCCATCCCGTCCCCTTTGGATGCGCCCACGGATGTGCCGTTATCAGTCACTGCCAGCTGATAGAAGCCCGGGAACTCCCGCACCCGCACACCGGCGCGTGTGGCGTTGGAGTGGCGCGCCGTATTGGTCAGCGCCTCCCCGATCACGGCAAGGAAGCAGCGTTTGACGTCCGTAGGCAATTCCTCCGCACCGATCTGCACATCCACTGGGCAAAAGGTAAAGCGCTGCGCCATCTCCTCCACCCGGGC
>USLQ01000095.1 GCA_900555545.1 uncultured Oscillospiraceae bacterium
GCAGTGCTGGGCTGTCCGCAAAAATACGGATCACATGCTGCCACATGGCGGCGTACCAATCCTGCAGGCCCTTGCCGTACACCGGCGTATTGTTCCAGAAGTGTTCAAAACTGTGGGCAACCGCCCGGGCGTAAAAGTACCCTTCCGCCCAGATCGCGACCGGTTTTTGAATCGGATAGCCGTCCGTGAGGGTGGCCCACTCCGGCGCACCGTCTCCAATCCGGCTGGAATACAAATCTTGATGCATATCCAGGATGAAGTAGATCCCGTACTTCTCGCACCAGGAGACAATCTGGCGGTAATGGTCCAGATAGAGCTCGTCATAGATCCCGGGGTGCGGCTCCACCCCGTCCCAGGTCAGGATCAACCGGATCAGATTGATCCCGCGCGCATGTAGGGCGGCGATCGTCTTCTCGTGAACCGTGTCAAATTTGTAGACCGTCTTCTCGCCCTTTCTCTCCCCCTTCAGGGAAATATTCACCCCATTAAAAAGCACCTGGCGCCCGCTCTCATCTACAAAGCGTGTACCGTCCCGAAAGATCCGCTCCATCCAACCATCTCCTTTGAAAAATATTATAAATAGTCATTTGGCATAATACAATGAATATACTGTGAATTTTATCCAGAAGTTTGTAAATCAAGCACAAACAAAAAGCCGGACCGCCCACAACAGACGATCCGGCTCCGGAAACATTTTATTCGATGGGAGAAATATTAAAACGGAAAGCAAGCTCCTGCCGCTTTTTCGGGACGAACTGATACCGATCGAGTGGAAGCGGTCCGCAGCTGTTGGAACCCACACCCATCATGTATCCATCCACGCTGATCACGGTGGAAGCGTACTGCGCCACATCCTCGCGGTGCTCCCACTTGCTCAGCTGGTCGGCAGTATAATGCGCTGCGTTGAAGCAGAAGGGGCGGTCGATCGCCGTCACGCACAGGCCCGTACCGTCCGTACTGCGGAGCTCTGCCGTACGCACATCGCACCGGCACCCGTTCTCCTGCGGCTTGATATAGTCCTCATGCATCCCCGTGACAGTCGTGGTATACGCCCCGACCGGTGCATAGTCCTGCATATCCGGGTAGTTCTCCCGAGCGCCGCGCCCGTAGTAGGAAACCTGTTCATATTCCGCCGGGAGTTCCAGGCACAGGCCGAACCGCGGGAGCGCGGGGAGGTTCCGGCGCAGGGCGGACAGGCTCACCTGAACATCGATGCTGCCATCGCCATACACAGTATAAGCTGTGGTAACACGCACCAGCTTTTTCTTGCCGCTGCGCAGAATATTGGTGAACGTGACCGTCGATCCGGAGAGTTCAACCTCCGCCGCGGAGACGGTGTAACTATCGTACCCGGCCTTTTGCCACTGCTTTTTTATATTCATATCATTGTCCAGGGGCGCGCGGAAGAGGTTCACGTAGCTCCCCTGGCCAAAGCGGTTGATCGGCGTAGCGTTGATCCGATTCTTCCCATTGACAGTATATTCCTTTAAATAGCCGGTACCCGTGCTGAACACGGCGCATCCGTTCTGAAACTCCGCGCGGATCAGATCGCCCTCCCGCGTCAGGCGGGCCGCACTCTCCCCGTGATGGAGCTCCGCCACCTGGGCGCGGACCTCATGCTGCTCGGCGGCGATAAAATCGCCTGTGCGCGTATCCGTGTAAGTGACGTTGACCAACACCTCGCCATCGGTGGGAATCTCCACCGCGCTGACGGAGGAGGACCCCGGCTCCAGATCGGTGTTCAGCGCGCCGGACGAGACAGCCTTGCCATCCTGCAGCACCGTGTAAGCGGCATCGATGTACTTGGCGTTGACAAAATAGAGCTTGCTCTCCAGCACAATGTTGTTCCCCTCCATGCAGGAGCGCAGGGGGCGGTAGACCTGCTGCATCTCCAATGCGCCGGTGGACGGTGTGCGGTCCGGAAACACAAGGCCGTCCACACAGAAGTTGCTGTCATGCAAATATTCGCCGTGGTCGCCGCCGTAAGTATAGGCGTATTTGCCATCTTTATGATAGACCGCGTGATCGCACCATTCCCAGATGCAGCCGCCCATATACTTCGTGTTGGAATAGATCACCTTCCAGTAATCCTCCAGGTTTCCCGGGCCGACGCCCATCGCGTGCGCGTACTCGCACATAAAATAGGGCTTGTTACGGAAATGTGCCATGATGCGCCTTTTCAGCTTGGATGGATCGGAGATATTCGCCACGTGCTGTACGGTCGGGTACATCTCGCTGACGACATCATAGGCATGAACAGGCGTACGGATCACACCTTCGTAATGGATCGGGATTGGGGTGAGCTTTTTCAGCATCTCATAGCACGCATCCTGGCACTTCCATCCGCCGGCCTCATTGCCCAAAGACCACATGGCGATACAGGCGTGATTCTTATCGCGCTGGAACATCGCGTGCACGCGATCCTTGTAGTGACCGGCCCATCGGATATCATTACTGATCTGATTGATCTTGGTATACAGCGGCCAGCACGTCCCATGGGTCTCGATATCCGCCTCATCGACCACATAGATGCCATACTGATCGCACAGCTGAAGGAAAAATGGATCCGGCGGGTAGTGGGAGGTGCGCACGCAGTTGACGTTGAGCTCCTTCATCAGAGTGACGTCCCGCAGCAGCTCCTCCGGCGTCATGGTATAGCCGCCTGTGGGAGAACTGTCGTGGTGGTTGACGCCGCGCAGCTTGACCGGCTTCCCGTTAAACTGGTAGACGCCATCCTGAATGGATACTGTCTTAAAGCCATAGCGTTCCCGCACCGTCTCGCGCGGCGAGCCATCCGCATCCGCTAAGGTCAGGTACAGGTCATACAGCTTGGGGGACTCGGCACTCCACTCCTCCACTGCCAGAGCGTCAAAGCGCAGCTTGCCATCCGAAGCGTTGCAGGACGCGGTGGCAATCACCTTTTCACCATCCATCAGGCTGGCCGTCAGGGCGCCTGATGGACTGTTGACCGTCACCTCTACATCCAGCGTATAAGTTTCGCCTTCTTTATGAGAGCGGCACGCATAATCCCAGATATGGGTGCTGTCCGTCTGATAGAGCAGCACATCGCGGAAAATACCGTTGTTGCGGAACATATCCTGGCATTCCAGATAGGTCCCATTGGTCCACTTATGTACCACAGCCACCAGTTCATTCTGACCATCGCAGATCTGATCCGTCAGGTCAAATTCCGCCGTATTGTGCGCCCCCTCAGAATAGCCGATATAGCGCCCATTGAGGTACACCTCGATACAGGAGGCCGCCCCCAAGAAGGAGATGACAAAGCGCTTTTCTCCCTTTTCCACCTCAAAAAAGCGGCGATAGACGCCCACAGAGTTATATGCGCCGTCGATGACCTTGAACTTGCCGGGCGCTACATATACGCCGGCAGGCTCATCGGTTGGAATGCGCGGCGGATCGTCTTTAAATTGATACTTCTGGTTGACGTAAAAGGGCTTTTCATAACCGGTAAACTGCCAGCAGGACGGCACCGGCACCTTGTCAAAGGCCACCTTGTCCGTGTCAAAATCCGCAGGCACATCGGCAAACTTCCGGTAGTACTTGAAGTCCCACTCCCCGCTGAGCAGCTGCACCAGTGTGCTGCCGGAGCGTGTATGCAGTAATTCCGTCTCCCGCGCCTCCCGCTCCGTGCGAAACGGGACAAAATAGGCGCGGCTGGGCAGACGCCGGTCCTCAAACACGTCAAAATTACAGTAGTTTTCGCGGTTGAACTGGTAAATCATCTTGACTCCTCCACATGATTTCGATAGCAGTGATAATGAGAGCGGGAAATAGCGTCTTGATAGTAGTCCTCCACTCCATTTTCCTTGATCTGTTTATTATGGCTCTCCCATTCCTTTAAGGTCTCGCCCTTAAAAAATCCCATTCCCTTATCACAGGGGAATTCATCGCATTCCCCACAAAAATCCACTTGATGCAGCTTGGCGCATTCGGGGATCGGGCAGTCGGGAATACAGCATCTCTGATCGGCGCCATTACGGCACCCGCCGCACGGACGGTCGGACATGCTCTCAAGCTGCTCGGTCAACATTTTAATTTTTTTACTGTAACCCCGGTATTTTAATGGAAGATTCCTCTTATTGAATTCATAATACCCATCGAGGTAGAGCCTTAACTTTTTGGAAGTATCAGCAATGATACCGTTTTCCTTCGCGGCACAGGTCAGGCAGCAAAAGGCACATGGGGCGATCGCATCAAGGATTGCACGTTTGGTATTATGATTGTCCATCTATATTCTTCCTCTCCGAAAAAATGGCAATGGGGAACGTTAGCACGGCAAAAAAAGCCTGACAATATTTAAAACTTTGACCGTGAAATGACAACCCCCTTCAATTGTACGGTTTGATTCCAAATCGGCTCCGGGACTTAAGCGGGCGGATCCAGCCTCTGAGCAATCCCCCCTTAATTTCATTTCAAAAGGACATCTACGAGTGAATTATAGCATAAGCCTCCATGGATTGACAAGCGATCTTACCAACTTCCGGGATAAAACTTTGGCGCACGGAAATCCGTGCGCCGGGGATAATATTTAATCAAGTATTTACGATTATTCCGACAGTTCGCTCTCCTTTTCCTTTTTCTCCCGCACATGATCCGTATACAGGATCTGGATACGCGAATGGATGTCCGCGAGCACGTGGAGGGCGATTCCCACGCCGACCAGACACAGCCCGCTGCCAAACGCCGCAAGGCCGGAAAGTACACCCAAAACCGTCAACACGATTCCGCCCACAGCAAGACTCGCGCCGATGATCCAAGCGATCCATTTAAATACCGAAGCCATATCCAATCCCTCCTACTTTTCCGGTTCCATTTTATTTTCCCGTTCTTCTTCCAGGAGCTTCCCGAGCTGTTCGGGGGTCAGTTCCTCGCCGGGGTGCTTTTTCCGGATTGACTCGAGCAGCTCTCTTTCCCGTTGCTCGAGTTCCGCACGCTCCTTTTGTATCGAACGGCGGATTGCCTCCTGCTCCGGGGAAAGGCTGCCGTACTGCTCCAACTCCTCCGTCCATCCCATTTTTCGAATGATAAAGCTCATCTTATAATCGAGTTCATCTACATTCCCCTCCACACGGAGCAACAGGGCAAGCATCGATCCGAATCCACAGAGAAGCACGCCGCACAGCGCCAGAATCGGATTCAGGGTCACCGCCCCGAGCACAATGACGATCCCTCCGCCGATCCACAGAACCCACTTACTTACCGCTAACATAATTCTCTCCCTCCAAAATCTCCACGTTCAGGCCTCTCACTTTTATGTT
>USLQ01000096.1 GCA_900555545.1 uncultured Oscillospiraceae bacterium
TGCCTCCACCGCCATCCGCTGTTCCGCCGGCCCCACTGTCCAGCGGCAGGTCGGGCAGAATATCCGGTATTGTCTCCGTGCCATTATAGACGGTCAGATGATACGATGCGTGATCACGGATATTGCCATCATCATAGGAAATATCAATTGTCACGTCTGTGCTATTGCCGCTCAGAGCAAACCGCAGGCTTTCGCCGCTCGCTACAGCGGTTCCATTAATGGTAATTTTCACATACTGAAGGTATTCATTGCCCAGCTGTGCGGCATAGGCAAAGGGGGTCAGCCAGATCTCTTTACAATTGTATATTAAGTAGACCTTATATTCGTAAATATCAGCATACAGTTCGTTGTCCAAAGCAAAGTAGCCAAGCTCGCAGGCACGCTGAAACAGTTGATTGATCCCTGTGCTATCGGAGACGCTTTCACCTTTTTCGCGGATCATTGTCCGAAGGATCATTTTGGCTACGGCGTCCTGATCCGAATCGTTCATGGCAGCGATGACCGTGTTCACCTCTGGCGTAATGTCGTAGCGCATCTTGATCACAGAGGCAGCGTAGGCGCCATCCACATACTGCAGATCGGCAGGGGTGTAGTGTGCAATATCCTGATCCTCGATCACATAGCCCTGCTTTTCCGCCATGACAATCTTATAGAGGATCAGCAGTTCATCGGGATCGGCATTCGGTGAGATCTGATATCCGGCGTCGATCAATGTCTTTTTAATACTGTAAATTGCGTAGTCGCGAATGGTTGCCACGTCTCCGTCCACTTCTTCACCCAGAAATGTCGCAAGGATCAGGACGATCGTACGCTCCAGGGTGGTGTTTTCCGGGACCGTAAAGTGGACGCCCATAATCGGATAGAGCAGGTCATATTTTAAGCAAGCATAGGCGATCGTGGTATAGGTCAGCGTAACACCGTTCTCCGTACTCGGATAGATGATCTTCCACTCTGTCTCCAAGTAGGACTTCATAGTGTCATAGGATACACCCAGATCGGTACTGCCCAGGATGTTGAACACCTTCTCAATCAACTCGATGTACGCAGTGCCCAATTTTTCCAAATCAAGGCTATAGAGGGCTTTGATCGCCTCAACCTCACTTTTGTACTCCTCCAGCGTATGGCTGTAGGCATCGGAGACGGGGACGATCTCATGCTTGCCAAAGTCGGTAGTGGTCTCTCGGATATATAGGTCGGCCAGCCAGGCACGGTTTTCCTTAGCGTCCTTGTCTGCCGTGATCGCCAGACCAGAGGCGGGGAGAGCAGCGGCACACGCACCGGTCAGGAAGACCACGGAGAGCAGGCCGCATAACCATCTTTTCAATTTCATTCTCCAATACCTCCACGATAATAAATATTCATATACATAATAAATGATGGCGAGTGGAATGTCAATATTTTCGAACGCCTTCCCCAAAGCGGCATGCTGAAAATGCATCAGGCCCGCCCGTAGGACGGGCCTGACCCGGTTATTCAACCGCTTTCAGGGATTCTACCATATCAACCTTTTTCAGTTTGTGGTGCATAATCAGGCTGACAAGTGCCGAGAATACCGCGGACAAAAGAGCGGCGAATGCATAGCTCAACGGTTTGATTGTACGCCCAAACATGACGATGTCGATTTCCGCCAGGCTGATGACATACTGGTGCAGGAGCACACCGATACCCAGTCCCAGAACGATTCCGATGATCGTTAAGATGATGTTTTCCCGGATGATATAGGAGCTCACCTCGCCATCCCGGAAGCCCAGCACCTTGATGGTGGCCACCTCACGGATGCGTTCATTCAGATTGATGTTGGCCAGGTTATACAGGACGACAAATGCCAGCGCTCCGGCCGCGACAATAAAGACGATGACTACCAGGTTCAAGCTGTTGATAATGTTATTAAAGGTGTCCATCGTCTGGGTGGTATAGGCGACGGCGGCGATTCCATCCACCTTCATCAGACCGGTGGCCAGGGAATCTTTTTGCGCGTTGTCCACGTTATCGCCCAGAATGGCCATCACGTAATTAAAGGTGGGCGTTTCGCCAAAGGTGCGTGTATAGAGGGCGGGGGACATATACACATAGTGGAACGTGTAGTTCTCCACGATGCCGGATACCGGAACCCTATAATCCTTGCCATTGGCATCTGTGATGATGATGTCATCCCCCACCTCTGTATTCGTGTCGGAGGCGAACTTTTCCGTAATGATGACACCGCTGTTATCCAGCGTGACGGCCTCTTTGCTCTTGCGATTTTCCAGCTTGACAAAGTTGGACAGGCTGGCCGCGTCCTCCGGGACGAGCAGGTTGATTTCCAACACCGCATCTGACCGGTCGGAGGAACCGTCGATCACGTCCATGTGCGTCATCATGGCGTCCTTAATTTCGGAGCGCTCGCGGATCGTCTGCATCACTGCCGGCTCGCCGTTCTCAAGGGATTGCTCTTCGCTCAGGACGATTTGGACGTCGTAATTGCACACACCATCCTCTCCAAACTGCTTATCCATGATGGCGGAGATGGAGTCACCCAGACCAAACCCGGTCAACAGCAGCGCTGTGCATCCCGCCACGCCGATCAGTGTCGTGATAAAGCGCTTCTTGTTGCGGAACAGGTTACGTGCCGTGACCTTGGAGGTGAAATTGAGATGGGACCAGATGAATCCGATTCGCTCCAGCAGGATGCGTTTGCCGGCCTTGGGCGCCTTGGGGCGCATCAGCTTGGCCGGATTCTCGCGCAGCTCCTTACGGCAGGCGAAGAAGGCGGCTGCGGCGGTTGCCAACAGGGAGATGATCGTGCCGATCACCGCGTACTCCCACTTGAACTGAAGTACACAGCTGGGCAAGTCGTACATGATTCCCCATGCGGCGAAGATTGCCAGCGGGAAGATGACAAAGCCGAGCGCCAATCCGATGACGGAGCCAATCACAGATGCGGTAAGCGCATAGATCAGATACTTGGATACGATAGCGCCGTTGGAATAGCCCAGCGCTTTCAGGGTGCCGAGCTGTGTGCGCTCTTCCTCGACCATGCGCGTCATTGTCGTCAGGCAGACGAGCGCTGCCACCAGGAAAAAGAAGATGGGGAACACCTGGGCCAGCGCCCCCATACGGTCTGCCGTCTGCCCGTAGCTGGTATACCCGGGCTGATCATCGCGGTCCTGGATCATCCACGCTGCCGTATCCAGGCTGGCCATCAGATCTTGTGCCTCTTTCAAATCCAACCGGGCGTCTGCCAGCTCTTTTTCTCCCTTTGCCTTCTCCTCGGCAAACTCTTCATCCGCTGTTTCGGCCCGCTGTTTGGCCGTGGCCAGCTGTGTCTCGGCCAGGCTGATTTCATTTTGCAGCTGCTGCTGGCTGACGGTTAACTGCAGCTGGCCCATTTTAAGGTCGCTGTTTCCGGCGCTGAGTTCGCGCTCGGCGGCGTCCAGTTCTCGTTCGGCAGCTGCGACTTCCTCATCCATGCCGTCGTACTGGGCGATCTCCGCCTTGGCTTCTTCCAGCGCTTGCTTGTTCTTGTTATATTCTGTTCTTCCGTCTGCCAATTCTTTTTGTGCCGCCGCCAGATCGTCCTCATATTGGGCGAGGACCGGCTCCATCTGCGCGATCATGTCCTCAGCCGTTCCGATGGCGGTGGCGTCTTTAATAGCGCCGACTATTTCCATGACTTGGTCGGTAGGTAAACCGGATTGTTCCACCCAGTCCTCAATGCTGGACATGCTGTCGTCCTGCATCTTGTTGAAAAAGTCCATTGCATTCCGTGCAGTGACGATTAGTTCTTCGTACCGGTCGATGCTTTCTTGACTGGACTCGATTTTTTGTTCAGCCTCAGCAAGCTCCTGCTCAGCTTTTTCCTGCTCCTCGCGCGCTTGTTCTAACTCCTGCAGTTTTGCCTTGGCCTCATCCAGCTCGCCCTTTTTTTCCAGCCACTCACGGTACTTCTCATTATATTCGTTTGTGTTATTCAGTAGCTCGCGCTGTGCGTCGGTCAGCGAATCGTTGAATTCCTGCTTTTTGGCCTCCAGCTGTGCCTCGCCGTTTTCGGCCAAGTCGTGGAGCTGGTCAAGCTGTGCCTGCGCCTGCGCAATCTTTGTGTTGAACTCCGCCTGCTTGACGGCCAGTTCGGCCACGCCGTCACGCACTTTGGGTTCATTTTCCGTGCGCAGTTCTTCCACACGGAGGGGCAGGCGCGTATCCTCTACCTCCTTGATGCGGTCCAGAACCGGTGCAATAAAGTTTGTGTATTCGTCTGTGTAGGGTTCGTAGTTATCCGCGCCGGCCACGGTGATATATGCCTCAGTGTAGTAATCAAAATTGAATACTTCATCGGAGACATAGATGAAAGTTCCCAGTTTGCCGCTGCCGATCGTCGTGTTGCCGCGCTCAAAGGAGAGATACAACGGCGTGCGAATGATGCCGACAATCTTAAACTCCGTCTGTGCCAGTTTGTTATCAATATTAGTCCCGTCCCCGGCCAGGGAGATGGTCTGACCAATTTGGAACTGTTCAGGAGCGGAGAGCGTGCTACCGTCCACCACACACTCGTTGGCGTTCTTGGGCCATTCGCCCTCCAACAGGGTGATGCGATTTATGTAGTCACTGTCCGCCGTGCCGTCCTCCTGGAATGCCTGTGCCTCTTCAAAGTTGATGGCAATAGCGCGGCACGTCATCTCGGAGCCATCAATATCGCTGATGCTTTTTCCATCCGCTTTGAGGATCGCATCCACAAACCGGTTCGGCTGCACCGCGTCCACGCCGTCTACCTTCGACAGCGCATCAATATCCGCCTCTGTCAGCCCGACAGGGGAGATGACGCGGATATCCATCAGATTGTTTTCATCAAAATAGATCGACGCCGTTTCCTTCATATCCGGAGCAGTCGCCTTCATCCCGGCAAAAAAGCTGATTCCAAGCGCTACAATGGCGATTATGGAAATAAAACGGGCCTTGCTGCGGCTGATGGAACGGAGCGTCTCTTTCAAAAGCGCTTTTTTCATTACCACTCTATCCTTTCAACCGGAACCGGGTTCTCGTTCATCTCTATGTTCTGTACACGGCCGCTGCGCAGGGTGATGACCCGATCGGCCATCGGGGTGAGCGCCTGATTATGGGTGATGACAACAACTGTCATCCCGGTCTCCCGGCATGTATCCTGCAACAGGGCCAGGATCTGTTTACCGGTCTTATAGTCCAGCGCACCGGTCGGCTCATCACACAACAGGAGTTTTGGGTTTTTGGCCAGTGCGCGCGCAATGGCCACGCGCTGCTGTTCACCGCCGGAGAGCTG
>USLQ01000097.1 GCA_900555545.1 uncultured Oscillospiraceae bacterium
CGGGATCATCTCCTACAATAGGGACCGCCGTATTATAGTGAATGGCGAGACGTACAAAGAGAGGGATAATGTATTCCTGCCCCTGGATGCAGCGCAGACGCAGTGGATCGCTTACAGTGCAAAAGGGGATTCGCGCGCCTGGCGCTTCCCAGTCGGGAAAGATGCTGCCATCTACCGTGTGGAACCTACCGGAAACCGCTATCTGGAGCGCCGCAAAAATCTGAATGGCGCCCTCTTCCTGACGCTCGCACCGGGGGAATTGCTGCTGATTGAGGCAGTGATTCCCGAGAAACTCCACGCAGAGGATTGAGGTGTTTACCATGAGAATTGTAAGTAAAGACATTTCCGTAACCTTTTCCCCGAACAGTCGGAAATACGAGATCAGCTACAAGGGATTCACCTGGGTCAACGAGGGGAGGACGCCCTATGTTATTATCCGCCAAAAGGTGGGGGGAAAATATATCGGCACCGTGCGCACCTTTGGCATGGCGGCGCAAAAGAGTTTCGCCTGCTCCGGGAACCGCATTGTCGCACGGTATGGCGGATTTACCGCATTTGGCAAAAAGCTGCCCTTTACGCTTGTCTGCACAGTGGCCATCACCGGCGGGAACACTGTCGAATTCTCCCTGAGAGCAGAGCACGAGGAGGGGCTGGATATTGCGGGCGCATATTTTCCCGGTCCGTTCAACGCCAAACATCCATGCGGCCATACTTATGCGGTGGAGACGATGCGGCAGGGGCTTTTAATGCCGGACGGTTATCCAAACAATTTTCTATCCACATTTGCCTATGCGCACTATCCCAGACAAATCAATACGGGGGATTGTTATCTCCCGTTCTGGGGACGTGTCAGCGGGCGAAACGGATTCTGTGCCATTGTGGATACCCCGTATGACGCCGCCATGTTTTCCTGCTTCGGCAAACGCGGTGCGTTCCTCACCTCCGTTCACTGGCGTTCCTCGCTGGGGAGGCTCGGCTATGAACGGAAGATCCGGTTCCTATTCCATGATAATTGCGATTATAATACGATCGCAAAGGATTACCGGGCCGATCTCGCGGCGCGTGGACGCCTTTTGACCCTTCGGGATAAGATCCAAACGAATCCCAATATAAAAAAGGTTGTTGGTTCGCCGGTCCTGCACTGTGGTATTTTTTCCAACGTACATCCCCAGTCCAAATACTATGAGAAGGGCGGCCAGAACCGCAAGCTGATGGCCTCTTTTTATAAGCGGGCGGAGCAGTACCGTCATCTCAAGGAGCTGGGGCTGGATCAGCTCTATATCCACACCGACGGCTGGGGCGAGCAGGGGTATGATAACAATCATCCTTATGTGCTCCCTCCCTGTCCAGAGGCGGGCGGTTATGAGGGGATGCGCGCCCTGTCTCAGGAGTGCCGCAAGCTTGGGTACGTCTTTGCCATCCACGACCAATACCGGGATTTTTACTACACCTGCAAGAAATTTGACGCACAGCGAGCGGTTACCAAGATAGACGGATCTCATTTTTACTGTGATACCTGGGCGGGGGGACCACACACCTGGCTCTGCACGTCGCAGGCACCCGACTTTGTGCGGGAGACCTATCGGGCGCTGGAGGAACATGGGGTGGATATCCAGGGGGCGTATCTGGATGTGTTTTCCATTATGGCAGGGGATGAATGTTTTCATCGAGCGCATCGGATCACCCGGGAGGAGAGCATGAATTACCGCGCGGAATGTTTCGATATCCTGAACGGCAAGGGGATCATTCCCTCGTCGGAGGAACCGGGGGATCAGATGATTGATCATCTGGCGCTTGTGCACCACGCGCCCTATGGCGTACGCCCGCAGGAGGGCGGTGTTGCCATTGGAATCCGGTTCCCATCCTAAATCTTGTCTATCATGACTGCATCATGATCCCGTGGCTCAATAAGGGCGTCGGCGGTTGGGGGATCCCCGATGGGGACAGTGCGGAGCTCCACTGTGCGCTTAACGCCGGTATGCCGTATTTTGAGCCGTTTGACAGCCGGGATGACCTGCTGCCCGATACACAGCTGAAAAAGGAGATTGCCCATGTCCGCAGGTTGGCCAAGATTCAGGCCGCCCTCTACGATCAGGAGATGGTATGCCACCGCTTCCTGGACGAGACGGGCCGCCGCCAGCGTGCCGTTTACGCGGACGGCACGGCGATCACCGTAGACTTTGACCGCGGGACCTATACGGTCCACCGGGAACATAAACTGAAATGAGGTGTTGGAGAATGAAGAAAATTAAAAAAAGATGGGTTCGGATTTTACTCTCCGTGATGGCGGCAATGCTCGCTGTTGTTTTAATTGTTGTGTTGGTACTCTTCTTCCCGCTCCTGGGGAAAAAGCACATTGAGGTCTGGAGCGCAGGTCAGGAGTTTGACCTGAGCAGCATTCAGACGGTAGAAAAGACGCCGGGCGAGGATTTTAAAATCCTCCTGCTGACCGATACGCAGCTGTGGATGAATCCGGCGGACAATCAGGTGTGCTACGATCAGATCGCCCGGCTGGTGGAGCAGTCGGAGCCGGATATGATCGCCACCGTGGGCGACAATGTATCCGGCGTGACCTCGCGCTTCCTAATTAAGGAGTTTGTCAGGGAGATGGATTCCTATCAGATTCCCTGGGCGGCGGTGTTCGGGAACCATGACCCGGAGATCCCCATGACAACTCTCAACTGGCAGGGGGACCAGATGATGAAATCCGAGCACTCCCTCTTTCAAAAGGGGCCTTCCAACCTCTATGGGTGCGGAAATTACGTGGTGAATATCACGGAGAACGGCATGCCTATCTACACGTTATTTATGCTTGACAATGGCAGGTATTATGAATATCTGGATGAGAACGGCCAGCCCTATACAAAAGAGATTTATATGGGCTATGAGCAGATCGCCTGGTATGAGTGGAACGTGGAGGGGATTGCACAGGCGGTGGGGCACACGGTTCCGTCGATGACGTTTTCCCACTTTGCCCTGCCGGAGATGCGCGAGACGGTCGAGCAGGTCGGGATTTACAATGAGGCGGACGGAAGTTATACCATCCCGGAAAAATATGGGTTTGGCAAGTGCGCCTATCTGCCCGGATGTGCGCCGGTGGATTCCGGATTCTTTGACAAGTGCGTGCAACTCGGATCCACCACCCATATTTTCTGCGGCCACGACCACGAAAATAACGCCAGTGTCACGCGCGACGGTATCACGATGACGTACGGCTTGAAGACAGGCCCTTCACCGGCACCTTGGAATTTTGCCGAGGAGATGGGCGGAACCTTGATTACGGTTCGGACTGGTTCGGAATCTGCGGCGGCGGTCAGTGTTGAACATGTGGTAGCGTAGTTTTACAGGGAGCGGCCGGTAGACTCTGTTCCAGCGCACCGGCCGCTCCCTTATATCCTCCCGGTGAAATTGTATGATTGTCCTCCCGGATCATTTGTGTTACAATGAATCTATATTAGGTTTACCCCTATTGTGGCTGAATCATATTTGAAGAAATCAGAGAGGAGAAAAGTGATGAAAAAACCGGTAAAAATTGTTTTAGTAACGGTTGCGGCGGCTGCAGTGGCAGCGGCAGGGCTGGGCTTTGTAATCACCCCGGAGGCGGGCAAGGCGCCGAATGACCCGGCTGTTGGGATTAAGCCCTTTTCCGCCGCGTCAGCGATCGGCAGCAACTATTACAGGATACCCGCCATGATCACCACACAGGATGGAACCGTTGTGGCTGCGATGGATGCACGGTTCGGCGGCACGCACGACTCGCCCAACAATCTGGAGATTGCAGTGAGCAGAAGCGTGGATGGTGGACAGGTTTGGACGGAACCGGAGCTGGCCATCACCTTTGAGGATTGGGAAAACAGCGGTACAATCCTGCGGCCGAATGGGTCGCTCACAACTCAAGACAGCGCATCTGCCATAGACTCCAGCCTGCTGGAAGACGTGCAGACGGGACGCATTTTTATGCTGGTGGACGCGTTCCCCTACGCCACGGGCGCCTCGTCGGCACAGCAGGGGAGCGGTTATACGGAGGTCCACGGGCAAAAGTGCCTGATGCTGCGCAAAAACGGCGAGGATGAATACTGCTATACGGTCCATCCGGATGGCTTCATTTACGATCAGGATGGGACGAAAACCTCCTATTCACTCAACAGCAGGTACGAGCTCTTGGAAAACGGGAGCCCATTGACTGTCCGGCAAAAAAGAACCTTTTACTGGTACAATGTTGCCTTTGCCCTAAAGTCGGGAAAAGAGGTGCCGATGAATATCCTGTATCAGGACGCTCTGTTCCAGCCTTTGCCCACCTCCTATCTCTATCTGCTCTATTCGGATGACGGAGGTCAAACCTGGTCCGATCCCGTAGATCTGAATGGCCAGGTAAAGGGGGAGGACTCCTATTTTAAAGGCGTCTGTCCCGGCAGGGGGATTCAAATTCAAAACGGCGGACATGCCGGACGCCTCATCTTCCCGGTTTATGAGTTGATTCCTGAGACGGGAGAACAGCGCTTTTCGGTGATTTACAGCGATGATCATGGGGGATCCTGGCAGGCAGGGGAACGCATTGCCCTGACGCAGGAGATCAATAATATCAGTGAGACGCAACTGGTTCAATTGCCGGATGGAAGCCTCCGGTCCTTTTCCCGTACCACGGCCGGTTATGTAGGGACCGCCTTTAGTACGGACGGTGGCCAGACGTGGAGTGAGCCGCAGCTGGTGCGCGAGATCCCACTCACGGGTGGCTCCGGATGCCAGGTGTCGGCGATCAATTATGCGGGGAAAATTGAAGGGAAAGATGCGGTGTTACTCTCCGCACCTGCGGGCGAGAGCCGGACAAACGGCTATATTTACGTGGGCCTGATTCAGGAGGGGGCCGATGGAAGGCCATACGAAATCGTCTGGACGTACAAAAAGGAAGTAACCGGGGCGGATACCTATTTTGCCTATTCCTGCCTGACACAGCTGGCCGATGGCAGGATTGGTCTGTTATATGAACAGGCCAACACGCCGCAGACAATTGACACGACAGTTTTTGTCCCCTATACTGTGGATGAGCTATGCACCGCGGCAATCCAGTGATTGCCCGGCTAAAGGTAAGCGGACCCAGCCTGAATGCCAGGCGAGGTCCGCTTTTTACGTAGTGGAAAAATCATACAGGCATAGGCGGTGCGGCGTGCGCATAGAAATAGGCAAAGGGGATGGGGGGATCGCAATGAAAAATGACCGCTACCCGTTTGTCAATCTGCCGCTG
>USLQ01000098.1 GCA_900555545.1 uncultured Oscillospiraceae bacterium
GATGGGAAAACGGCTGATTCGCTTGGTAATGATGGCAAAGCGCAGGTCCGTACGGGCATGGATCATATCCCACGCATCGGAACGCCATCCATCCGCATCTTCCAGAAAAAAGTCAGAAGTCATACACGTGTAGACTGTCTCCGGCGTTTGTAGTTTAAATACGCCTTGCCGGTTTCGCTGAAGGGGCAGGTTAAAAGCATTGGTGCGTGCCACAGCGGCGGCATCTTTTCCAAACTGGCTGTCCCGCCGGTAGACATAACAATTTTGACACCCTGGAGAAATTTTGCGACAGCCGTGCCACGGGTTCCAGATGGGCATGGAATCACCTCCTATAGGTTGAAAAACGAGGGCGAAAAACGCCCTCGTTCTCCGATGTGTGCTGCTATTGCTTGTCCCCGTCCGTTTTGCCTTTCTCTGCCTGTGCCTGTTCCATTTTTTTCCGCTCCTTGAGCCCAAGGTCATTGGTGTTGATGCTCTTGCCAAACACAAAGAATCGATCGTACAGGAACTCCGTGACAAAGTTAATGGCCATGGTAAACGCCAAAACCAGATAGTCATTCCAACCTGCTTGTTCCGTCAGTGCATCGCCCCACCAGGTTGACAGCGGAATAAATACCACGTAAAAACAGGCGACCTTGATCATGGCGATCGGTACATTGTTGGCAGATTTGAAGGTGAATTTACGATTGACTGTAAAGTTGAAAAGGACGGAGAGAATGACCGCAGGCAGATATGCAGGCCAGTAGGGGAGATGCGCCACCTCCTGCAACAAGGTAAAGGACACAAATTGAATAATGCCGGCTCCTGCCGAAAAGAGGACGAATTTAAGGGCCTGAATCACCGTTTGTTCGGTCGTGAGATGCTTTTGGCCTTCTAACTTCTTTTCTTCTTTCATCTCTTTCATTGAGATCGCTTCTTTCCCGATTATAAATTTGAGCAACATCTGATTGCTCAGAACATCCAACAGATATGTGTCCGGCTTCTGGGCAAGATTATTGTTGAGTTTTGCCGTTGATGTGCTCCTTAATTCTGTCAAAAGACTCCTGGCTGATAACATGCTCAATCCGGCAGGCGTCCTGAACGGCGGTGTCCGCATCCACACCGAGGATGGTGAGCGCCTGAGAGAGTACCTGATCCCCTGATCGGTCAGGTGGAGCCCGCCGTTCCCATCTACTGTTACATAGCCATTCTGACGCAATAGCCCCATCGCACGGCTGATGCTGGGTTTAGAAAAGCCAAGTTCATTTGCGACATCTACAGAGCGTACGCGATCCAGCCGCTGACTCAGGATAAGAATTGTTTCCAGATAATTTTCTCCGGATTCCTGAAGAACCATAAAGGTCAGATCCTTTCGTATGAGGAGATAATTGTATACTACGAATATAGTATCACAATACTGTACAAAATTCAATTTAAAACCAGATGATTTATATCGCACAGCGATAACATCAAGCGGAGACTTAGCTGTTTTCCGTTTTTTCACCAGTAACATTCTCTCCCGCCAGTCGGGAGAGAATCATGGCATACAATCCCGCCGGATCTTCCAGAAAATTATTTTTTAGCTGTTCGGCCTGAAACATATCCGCCACATATAGTTGCAATTGCATCAACTTGTCCGTACCATCCAGGATGGTAAAAGAGACGCTGTATCCGCCGTCCTCCAGGCGATTCATCTCAATTTTATTTTCACTCTCCCGGCGCAGGCGCGTCAGCAGGGAGAGCGTCTCGCGCACCGCGCGCTTGCGCACATTGATGGATAGATTGCTTTCAAGTGTCTCGGCCACATCTGCTCCCTTCGGGGTTAGGGTAAAGGTTTGATTCTCCAGTGTTCCTTGGGAGGAGAGGCACTCCGTTTTAACCAGATCAGACAGGCCCTGATTGACTTCAAAGTAGTTGGCGATACCATTGCCTGTGATGGCATCAATCATATTTTTGCGCGTGAGGGGCTTCCCGATACTTTTGAGCAGGTAACAGATCAACACTTTGATATCTGCGCTGTTTTTCAGTCCGCCCAGTTCCACTCCGGCGTCAAAGGCGTTATAACGGTTCATTTGAATCACCAAGCTTTATCGATTTCTATGTTTACTTTAACACAAAATGAGGGCAAATGGAAGAGGAAAGGTACGGCTTCATGATTTCCCCTTGACATTACAGTGCAAAACCTGTAAATTATTAAAGGAAATAATCGTTTCTTGTTGAGATTTTTTGAGCTTTTTAAGGGGAGGGGTTCTTTTGTCGCAGCAAAAACTATTAATTGGAATTCAGGAGCGCCCGTCGGCGGGTAAGTGGATTATCTTGAGTTTTCAGCATGTGTTTGCCATGTTCGGTTCAACGGTGCTGGTTCCCATGCTCACGGGTCTGCCGATCAATACGTCGCTTTTGTGTTCCGGCCTGGGTACGTTTATCTATATTCTCTGCACCAAGGCGCGTTGCCCGATTTATCTGGGCAGTTCGTTTGCCTATATTACGGTGATCATCTCGGCGCTCGGTGTCTCGGTCTCGGATCCGAATTTCAGCAGCCAGGCTAATTTTGCAGCCGTTGCCACCGGATTGATGATCGCTGGATTGATGTATGTTGTTTTTGCAATTATCATCTGGATCGCGGGCACCCGTTGGATCGACAGGATCCTGCCGCCGGTTGTTGTTGGACCGATGATTATGGTAATTGGCTTAGGGCTTGCCTCCAGCGCCTGTTCCAATGCGGGCCTTGTGGCCGTGGAAGGACAGAGGATGAATTGGCAGGTGGTAGCTGTCGCGCTTCTTACCTTGCTTGTGACGGCGCTCGTAGCTGTCTATGCCAAGGGATTCTTTAAGATCGTCCCGATCATGTCCGGTATTTTTGCCGGCATTGCCGTGAGCATTATCTTTGACTTGATCTTCAACCGTGGTGAAGGTGCCAATCAGTTGATTCTGGGAAACCTTGCTGTAGTTGCCAATGATTTTAAAAATCTGGATATCATTGAGATGCCCAAGATCATGCTTCCGATCGGGAACGGTCACAACCCGGGCTTTATTACCGGCTATTCATTGGATTTTTCCTTTGCGCTTGCGATTGTTCCAGTGGCCTTTGTCACGATGGCGGAACACATCGGCGACCACACGGTGCTCAGCAACATCTGCGGTCAGAACTTCCTCAAGGATCCCGGCCTCCAGCGCACGCTGTTGGGAGATGGCCTCGCGACTTTTGTCGCCGGTATGATCGGCGGACCGGCGAATACCTCGTACGGCGAGAATACGGGCGTGGTCGGCATGACGCGCATCGGCAGTGTATATGTCACGGGGGGCGCAGCCTTTATCGCAATCCTGCTCGCCTTTATCAAGCCGTTTAAGGATCTGATTGCGGCCATCCCGCAGGCGGTCATGGGTGGTATCTGCATTGTGCTGTTTGGCTTTATCGCAGCCAACGGCCTGCGCGTGCTCATTGAGGCCAAGGTTGATTTCGGACAGTCCCGCAATACGATCATTGCATCTGTGATGCTCGTACTCGGCCTGGGCGGTGCGGCAATCCAGTTGACCAGCATCCAGTCTCTCTCCGGCATGTCCTTGGCTGCGCTTGCAGGTATCATCCTGAATTTAATTCTTCCGGAAAAGCGTGCCAATAAGGTGGAAGAGGCACTCTCCACCGTAAATCCGCCCACGCTGGAGGATTCCGACAGCGTTGAGACGGAAAAGGCGGATTCGCGGGACTCATAATTGGGTCTTGCAAATACCGGACATCCGCGATATAATAAAACAGCAGTAAGCAGATCCAAACTGCAACAGCTTTTATTGACAGATAAGGAGGCTATTATGGCTCAGATTACAAAAGATATGACTGTCGGCGAGATCCTGGACCTTGACCGCGACACGGCGACATTTTTCCTGAATATGGGGATGCACTGCCTCGGCTGCCCCGCCTCTCGTGGGGAGACGTTGGCGCAGGCCTGTATGGTTCACGGCGTGGATGCCGATAAGCTGGAAAAGCAGATTAATGAGTTTCTTACAGCAAAGGAATAATCTGCCCGTCAAATGAAATTTTGGCAGCGCCCGTCCGGATTTTCCGCGCGGGCGCCGTTTTTTGAGGTGAAGAAAATGTCTGCCCATTGTGAGATCAGGCTGAATCCGCGCCTTGCTGCTGCGGCCTCCATGGTGCGCCCGGGAAAGGTAGCGGCCGATGTTGGGACAGATCATGCCTATCTGCCCGCCTATCTGATTGCCAGCGGCCGGTGCCCGAAGTGTATCGCCGGAGATATTGGCGTAGGGCCATTGGACAATGCGCGTGAAACGGTTGCGCTCTATGGGCTGTCGGAGCAGATTACGCTCGTTCGATCTGACGGGCTGGAAAATGAGGCATTCCGAACGGCGGACGATATCGTCATTGCTGGAATGGGTGGTCAGATGATCGCCTCCATTCTCGTACGGGCTCCCTACTTAAAGGATGCGCGCTACCGTTTGATCCTTCAGCCCATGACACGCGCGGAGGAGGTCCACCTGTTTTTAGCCGCCAATGGCTTTTCCGTAGTGGAGGAGCGTGCCGTTACGGATGCGGGGAAGGTCTATCTTATCTTGGCCGCGCAGTACACGGGGGATGTACGCAGGCTCACCCCCGCCGAGGTCTACATCGGTGCCCTGCGTGCGGGAGATGATCCAGATGCGGTACGCTTTATTGAAAAACAGCAGCGGCGCTTTATAAAGGAGCTCGAAGGGATCCGGCATCTTTTGGATAAACAGGATAGAGTGCAAGAGATTCAAGAGATTCTCTCCGGTTTAGAGCACGCGCTGAAAGGAGTATGAGGGATGGAAAAAAAGATCACCGTTGCGGATATTTATCGCTTTATTGATTCATTTGCCCCTTTTGATACCCAGGAGAGCTGGGATAACAGCGGGCTGCTCGTCGGCTCATCCGATGCGGAGGTTCACAAAATCGGTGTGGCGCTGGAGGTTACACCGGAAGTGTTGAACAGCGCCGCAGCACAGGGGATTGAGCTGATTGTGACACACCATCCTGTTATTTTTCATCCGGTCAAGTCTGTTTTGCGCGGGTCGGTACTGTGGGAGGCAATCCGTCTGGGGCTGAATGTCATCTGCTGCCATACGCCGCTCGACAAGGCGGAAGGCGGTGTGAACGACACGCTGGCTCGGCTGTTGGATTTCCAGCAGCTCGGGCGTGATGATTCCGGATTTTTGCGCACAGGCGTCTTTGACAGTGTGCCCGCGCGTGAACTGGCAGAGCGTGTGCGTGTAAAGCTGCATGCGGGTGCG
>USLQ01000099.1 GCA_900555545.1 uncultured Oscillospiraceae bacterium
AGCAGAAGATCGATCCCTATCTCCGTCCGCTATACGACGCGCTGTTTGATATGCTCGGTGCGGAGAGTTTTGAAAAATATCAGTCACGCGGGGATATTGAGGTCGCCCCGCTCGCCTATATGCGCGGCCGCACACTGGATGACAGCTTTATCATCCTGGATGAGGCGCAGAATACCACGCCCGAGCAGATGAAAATGTTCCTTACGCGGCTGGGCTTCAATTCCAAGATCGTCGTCACCGGCGATATTACCCAGATCGACTTGCCATCTGGCAAGCGGTCGGGCCTAGTTCAGGCGGCCAAAATTTTAAAGAACGTACCGGATATCGAGATCAGCCGGTTTTCCGACAAAGACGTTGTCCGTCACCGGCTGGTTCAGGATATAATCAAAGCCTATGATAAATACGAGGAGGTCAGGAAACATGCCAGATAAAGTAAAAGTAATCATCACCAATGAACAAAAAGAAGTCAAGATCCCCACGGGCATGCGCATGCTTGTGAGGCGCTGCTGCACAGCGGTACTGACGCTCGAGAATTTTGAGGGTTCCGCGGAGGTCGACGTCCGCTTTGTCAACGATGAGGAGATCCATCGCCTCAACCGTGAGTTCCGCAATGTGGATAAGAGCACGGATGTGCTCTCCTTCCCGCTGGGCGAGAACGGCGTGTACGATACCAACCCGGAGACCGGGGCCAAAATGCTGGGCGATATTGTCATCTCCATGGAACATGCTCAGGATCAGGCTAAGCGCTACTGCCACTCCCTCCAGCGCGAGGTGGGGTTCCTTACCGTACACTCCATGCTGCATCTGCTCGGCTATGACCACGTCAACGAGGGGATCGAGACGGTTCGTATGCGCGAAAAGGAGGAGACGGTCCTCACACAGCTCGGCCTCAAGCGCGACAGCAGCTATTACATGGGGGATGTGGAGTAATCCCGTCCCCATTGTTTAAAGGAGTATCACTATGCCCGAAACCAAATCCGCCTTTATTGCAATCGTCGGCTGCCCGAATGTGGGCAAGTCCTCTATCCTCAACCGGCTCCTGGGGCAAAAAGTAGCCATCGTCTCCTCCAAGCCGCAGACTACGCGCACGCGTATTATGGGTGTGCTCACCAAGGGGGATACCCAGCTTGTCTTTACGGACACACCGGGCTTTCACCGCCCGGGTACCAAGTTGGGTGAGAAGATGGTTCAGGCCGTGGGCGACAGCATTGCGGACGTGGATGCCTGTATGCTCGTCACGGAGCCCGGCGAAGGGATCCGCTCTCTGGAGCGTGAGCTGGTGGACAAGTTCAAGGCGGCGCGCGTACCGGTGATTCTTGTAATCAATAAGATTGACACCCTCCACCAAAAGGAGATGCTGATCCGCCGTATGGCGGAGTGGGCTCAGGTATATGATTTTGATGCCGTCGTGCCGGTCAGTGCACAGACGGGCGAGGGTTTGGGCGAGTTGGAGTCGGAGCTGATGCAGCTCGCGCAGGAGAGCATCTGGTTTTTCCCGGATGACACGCTCACCGACCAGCCGGAGCGCGTGCTGGCAGCGGAGATGATCCGCGAAAAGGCGCTGCGCCTGCTGCAAAAGGAAGTGCCGCACGGTATCGCTGTGGAGATCGAAAAAATGCGCGAGCGCGAGAACAGCGATCTCACCGATGTAGAGGCGGTCATCTACTGCGAGAAGGAATCGCACAAGGGGATTATCATTGGCAAGGGCGGCGAGATGCTCAAAAAAATTTCCACCTATGCGCGTCAGGATATGGAGCGCTTTTTCGGCTGCCGGATCAATCTCAAGTGCTGGGTCAAGGTCAAAGAGGGCTGGCGCAACCGCGAAGGGTTAATCCATAACTTTGGTTTGGATTGATTCGGCTTCTTGCACATGTTTTTGTGCCGGATTTCATGCAAAAGTGAGATGAAAACTTTGCCACTGATAGCACTTTGGCTGCGTGGGCAGAGTATATAACAGGCGTCAAAACCGCTAATTTGTGATGCGGAGGCTTGTTATATGGATGAGAAAACAAATTTTTGGAAGATTTTTACGCAGACGGGGCGCGTGGAGGATTATCTGACCTACCGCCGGCACATGCGAACCGGCAGCGGAAGAGGGGAGTCGCATGCGCCGCACAACAGACGGGCTGATCATCCGGGAACAGGCGATCGGGGAACGTGACCGCCTGGTGACTGTTTTGACGCGGGATCTGGGGATCATCCGCGCCTTTGTGCGTGGGGCTAAGAATATTAAGAGCCATATGGCCTCCTCCACCGGTTTGCTGTGTTATTCCCGCCTGTCCGTATACGAGGGCAAAGACAAGTACATAATTGAGGACGCCGTTCCGATTGAGGTGTTCTTCCAGCTGCGCGATGACATTGTCAAGCTATCACTCGCGCAGTATTTTTTAGAGCTCGACTATGAGCTCGCCCCCAAGGAGGAGCATGCAGACGACTGCCTGCGGCTGACGCTCAATTCTCTGCACATGCTTGCGAGTGGAAAAATGGAGCCGGCGGCGGTCAAGCCCATCATGGAGCTCCGCCTGCTCAGCTATGCCGGCTATATGCCGGATGTTGTGGCCTGCCACAACTGTGGGGAGTACCTGACGGACAGGATGTTTTTTTTGCCTCAGGAGGGGCGGCTGTACTGTATGCACTGTGTGTACCCTGCGGGGTGCGTCGGCCTGTCGGCCGGAGCGGTACAGGCTATGCGCCATATTGTGCTGTCGGAGCCCTCGCGCCTTTTTTCCTTCCGGCTTTCTCCCGCATCGCTTGGGGAACTGGAGGAGGCCAGCGAACAGTACCTGATGGCCCAGACGCGGCGGAAATACAAAACACTTGATTTTTACCATTCGATTGCAACCATATAACCACTCAAACGGAGTTTATTGACCATGAACGATTTGAATAGACATTATCGGACGCTGGAGCTGGACAAGATCCTCGCCATGCTCGCGGATTGCACCGCGTGCGACGATGCGGCGGAGCGCTCCCGGCAGATCCCGCCTGCGGGCGAGCTGCACGAGGTGGAGGACCGCCTGGAGCGCACGCTCTGCGCGCACAATATGCTCGCGCGGTATGGCGGCCCGTCCTTTGGCGGGCTGCACAACACGGATAATTCCCTCGCCCGGGCAAAGGCGGGGGCCAGCCTGACCATGCGGGAGCTGCTCGATGTGGCGGGCAATCTGCGCGTCATTCGCACCGTTTCCGGTTGGCGCGAGAACTCCGGGCAGGAGCTCTGTGTGCTGGATGACCTCTTCTCCCGCCTGACGCCCAACAAATACCTTGAGGAGCGGATCACCTCCGCCATCCTCTCGCCGGAGGAGATGGCCGACACCGCCTCCCCGGAGCTGGCGGATCTCCGGCGCAAGATGCGCTCGGCCCAGGACCGCGTCCGCCGCCAGTTGGATAAAATGATCCATTCCAAGCAGATCTCCCAGTATTTGCAGGATGCCGTTGTCACCATCCGCAATGGGCGCTTTGTCGTGCCCGTGCGCAGTGAGTGCCGCTCGAGCGTGCCGGGCCTGGTGCACGACTCCTCAGCCTCCGGCGCGACCGTTTTTATTGAGCCGCTCGGATGTGTGGAGGCGAATAACGAGATCAAAGTGCTCATGAACAAGGAGCGCGAGGAGATCGTACGGATCCTCCAGGAACTCTCGGAGTTGGTGGGCGGCTTTGCCGACACCGTGCGTGTGAGCTATGACGCCGCGGTGGATCTGAACATCATCTTTGCCAAGGCGCAGCTCGGCTACCAGATGAAGGCCGTTGTCCCGGCAGTCAATGACCGGGGGATAATCCGGCTGCACCGCGCGCGCCATCCGCTGATTGATCCGAAAAAGGTCGTCCCAACGGATATCGAGCTGGGCAAGGACTTCGATACGCTCATCATCACCGGACCCAACACGGGTGGTAAGACCGTCTCCATGAAGACGGTCGGCCTGCTCTCCCTGATGGCGATGTGCGGCCTGATGATCCCTGCCGGGGATCAGAGCGAGGTGGCCGTTTTCCATCACGTGCTGGCCGATATCGGGGATGAGCAGAGCATTGAGCAGTCGCTCTCCACTTTCTCGTCCCACATGACCAATATCATTGATATCCTGTCCGTGGCGGATGACAGCAGCCTGATTTTTATTGACGAGTTGGGAGCGGGTACGGATCCCACCGAGGGGGCCGCCCTTGCGATGGCGATCCTGGAGCGCCTGCACCTGATGGGCGCCAAGGTGATGACCACCACGCACTATACGCAGCTGAAGGCTTATGCGCTGAATACGGCGCGCGTGGAGAATGCGAGCTGTGAATTTAATATCGAGACGCTGGAGCCCACCTACCGCCTGTTGATCGGCGTGCCCGGGCGCTCCAATGCGTTCGCCATCTCCAGCCGGTTGGGGCTGGGGGAGGATGTTGTCGAGCGCGCCAAGGAGTTTGTCTCCGGTGACAATACACGTTTTGAGGACGTTGTAGAACAGCTGGAGATCTCCCGCCGGGAGTTGGATAACCAGCGTGAGGCGGCGGATCAGGCGCGGATGGAGGCGCAGCACGCACGCGACGAGGCGCGCCGCAAGCTCGCCGAGATCGACGCCAAATACGATGCGGAAATCGAGCGCGGCCGCAGTGAGGCGGTTCGGATCGCCGATAAGGCGCGGCGCGAGTCCCAGACCTTCCTGATGGAGCTCGACCGGCTCAAGAAGGAACTCAAAAAATCCGGGGACGTGGAGAAGACGGCCGCTCAGGCACGCGCGGTCAGCAAAAAGAAAATGGGTGCGCTCGACGAGATCGCCGACCCCATCCGCCGCCGGGAGCTGGAGGAGGACTATGACCCGAACTTCCCGATCCATGCGGGGGATACGGTTTTGATCGCGGATATCGGCTCCCAGGCCGAGGTCCTTACTCCGCCGGATAAGGACGGCAATGTTCAGGTGCAGTCCGGCTTGATGAAAATGCGCGTCCACCGCAGTAACCTGCGCCCCAGCAAGGCGCCTAAAAAGAAAAAGCCTGCCGGTACCCGCAGCGTCCGCGGTGTGGAGAGCCGGGCCAGCCGGGCGCTCGCCACCACGGTGGATCTGCGCGGCATGACCAAGGATGAGGCGCTGCTGGTGCTCGACCGCTTCCTCGACAGTGCGGTCCTCTCCGGGATCAGCGATGTCACCATCGTCCACGGCAAGGGAACGAGCGTGTTGCGCGCGGCAGTGCAGACGTATCTGAAAAAGAACCCGCGCATTAA
>USLQ01000100.1 GCA_900555545.1 uncultured Oscillospiraceae bacterium
GAGTAAAAGGCCTCTCCGGTGCAGAGCCTCCCCCAATTGGATCATCAATTTACTGTGCGCCTGCCAGTAGTGTGGAAAAAGAGGAAACTCCCAGTCAAAATCAATCCCATCCAGTTGATACTCCGAACAAAAGCGGAGAATATTTTGGATCATCTGATCCAGATGGCTGCGAATGGCGTGCGCGGAGTCCCTGTTGGAAAGCTTGTCCCTCCGCTGTGGATTGAGAATACAGCACCAGATGCGGACACTGCGCTCCCCAATGGCGCGGCGCAATGCGGCTAATTCCCGCCGGAGCGTCTCCGCATCATAGGCCAGGCCGCCTCCCCGCGTAAAACGAACATCACCGATCAGAATCACATCCGTAATAAGGTCCAGGTCGCGCTGAAAATCGCCGTCCGACTCACGTTCGGTAAAATAGCGGGATCCGCTGCCCAGCGGATAATATACCGTTACACGGAAATCCGGCGGAGTCACTCCGGAGGGCCACGCCTCCACCCCGCGAAGCCGCACCGGCTTCCCATTATCACTGCGATGCACCGCCAAAATCAACGCGCACAACTTCACCGGCTCAAATGCACAGTACAGGTACCGGTCGATCACATCGTTTTCATAGAGCAATATGCGTTTGCCCGAAGCAGTTTTCCCGTACAAGGTAAAAGATGTACAGTGTGAACCGCTCTCACGCAGGACGACGGCGCCGATCTCCGTCTCTTTCTCCAAATCGAACCGCAGCTCCGCCCCAGGGGAGATGGTTTGAGTACCCGATGGGCTATATAAAAATCGCGCGGGAGCCTGCCGCCCGTCTCCTGGTGCTTGGAGTTGTTCCCTCTCTTTTTGTTGATTCCAGTGCATAACGATCCTCCGATTATTTTTTCAAAAACACATTTTACCGGTCCGTACGGCAGGTGTAGAGCCGCCCCATCTGATCAAATGGGAGCTGTTCAAAGTCCGCCGACGGCTGGGACAACAGATAAACGCCATCCGCTGTGAATGGATTCGCCTTCAGGCGATAGGTGAAGTTATTCACGATTTCACTATATTGCTCCGCCCGTTTTGCAATATCATTGGCGCCCTTTTTCTCATTGACCGTCACATTATTTTTCACGCTGCTCCCGGCCGGATTGGCTGCAAAGGCCGGATCATCCGTGTGCTCAAAGTCATCCGACAGATCTGCAAGCTCCGGATAGGCGTTTTTCCAGACTTCGGAGTGGATATCGACCTCTTCCAGACTCTTCCAGAGCGTTGAATCCGGCGTATTGGCATGGGTAAACCAACCCCCGTCCTCAATCCCGGCGATCGCACGGTCGTCATAGAAAATCGGGGTAGCCGCATTGACAATCAGGTTATTCTCAATCTTCAGATCACGCCCACCGCCGAGCAGGAAACCGTTCCCCAGGATGTTAAGCAGGAAGTTCCCATACGCCTCCTGGCCGGAGAGCGCATCGTCAAAATAAATGCCGCTGGGTGCGAACTCGCCGGAGCCGATGTTATAAATACAATTGTAGCGGATCACATTGCCATAACTGCTCCAGCTGCGTCCAGCATAGATGGCCCCTGCATCCGAAGATTCAAGTACGACGTCATGGATCACATTGTACTCAATGATGTGATTATTTCCTGTATAGGTAATCGCCTCATGAGGAGAGTCGTAAATCTCGTTATGACTGCACGTGCCGCCGACACCATTCAGACTGACAGCCGCCTGATAGGTGCGATAGACTTGGGACCAGTCGTAAATCAGATTGTTGGATACTACGTTCTCGGAGGATTGCAAAGTCTGCCTGTCCCCACCGGTGAGGATGACGCCGCCCTTGCCGGTAGCGGTGATCTCATTGTCCTCTACCCGGTTGCGATCCCCCGTCAGTTCGATGGCGTTCTCGCCCACGTTTCGGATCGTGCAACCACGCACAACGATATTGTTTCCGCTGCCTTTGACCGCACTCGCACGTGTACCGGTGAAAGTGATCCCGTCAAAGGTGACATTTTCCGCGCCGTCGATCGTCACCAGATTTCCCGTCTCCAGGGAAAGTTCGAGAGGGTGCTGCTCAAATCCCTCAGGCGGGATAAAATAGAGCTTGAGTCCATCGCGGTCAATATACCACTCCCCCTCCTGGTCAAGCTCCTCAAACACATTGAAGAAGTAGTAGGGTGTCCCCTCCTTAAATCCGTAGACGCTGGCGTATTCCGTTGTGAGGGTGTGATCTCCAACTGCGGCGAGCGGCGTGGTGGAATCCGCCCAGTCATACTGGAAGTAGCCGAACATCCAGACATCCGGGCTCTGCTCCCAAGATTTGACCCGTTCCACGACGTCGGAGGATACTTCAAAGGTTCCGCCGCGTGGGAACTTCATCGTCTCCCAGTCCGCATTGGTCTGGGTTCCAGCACTTGTGTGCACTTCCTTGGAGTCGCCATTATCGACGATTTTTCCGGTGTACAGATACTCCCCTTTATTGGGATAGCGGGAGAGGGTCATCCGCTCATTATTGCAAAACAGCTCACAGTACAGACTGCCGGCCGCATCATACTTTTCCGCCGTATTGTACTGCCCGAACGCCCGTACATTCCCAATCCGATCCGGTGTGATGCCGTACCGGCTCAGATCCAGGACAAGGATATCCCCCTCATACGGCTTAAAATCCGCCGGATCGAGTGTGAGCCCACCGTTAAAAACAGCTTGATTCTCCGCATAAAATGTAATGCCGCTGTCCTCCTGCGTAAGCGTGATGGCAGAGATGTTATATTCACCATCCGCAAGGGAAATCACCTTTTCCCCCTGGTTTAGCGACCGTGCCAGTTCCACAGCGCGCTGGGGGGTACGCACCGGACTCTCCGCCGTACCAGGATTGGCGTCATCCCCTGTGGGCGAGACAAAGATATCCCCCTGCTTCTCTTCGCGATCGCGCTGCTGTGGTGCGCTCAAATTGGTCGGTTCCGCGAGGCGTTCTCCCATCTTAGGTGACTGGGAACAGGCGGCAAACGATGTCAGCAGACAAGCCGGCAGTAGAAAACAAATGATTTTTTTGAACCGTTTCATTGCTCCCCCTCCTGATTGAACGGGCAATCCGCAGTAATTTCAAATTGGAACTGTGCATTTTCCTCATACCAGAGCGGAAAATTCGTGCCCCACACGTTGTCATACAAAACATAGGTGATCCCATCGCGGTCGGGATCCTCCAGACGGTCGTCGAATTCCAAAATCTTGCCCCTGCCGATCGAGAGCAGCGGCGCATGGCGATTGACCAGACGATAACGTCCGGCCGCAGTCTCCAGTTGTGTCCCCCACACGGCGTGCAGGTTCCGCCCACCAATAGAAGCCACCTGTGCCGGATCGATGCAGTCCGAAATTTTTTGCAGGATCAGCTTTCCATGGGCCGGATAAAGCCGCAGGAAAAGCGCCTCCGTCAACCGGTTGGCGTCCTTTCCATACCACGAGACGCTGAATTGAAGGCCCTGCGGACGGAGGTGATAGAGGATCTGGAACTCACGCGGCGCACCCTGATCCTCGTACAACCCTGGCTCGCACGAGAGATTGACACAGATGCGCACCTCATCACTCCCCCGCCCTCGACAGGAAGCCGCCTGCACTGCATATGGGAACCGCCCGTCTCGGTACTTTCCACGCACATATTGCAGCAACGGCCGCGCAAAATCCGGCACGGACCAGGAAAAGGTCCCTTTCAGATTGCGGGTATAGTGGTGCAGCCAGTAATCATAGTCCTCATCCGAATAGGCACGGTATTCCACCACCGGCGCATTGTTTTCACGGATCACCGGATCGCCGCGATAGGTCAGCAATCCGATCCCACCCTGCTGATTCAGACGGAAAGCCCAATCGCCACAGCGGCAAAGGGCGTAGGGATCCTCCGAACCAATCAGCTCTTCCTGCTGATCCGGGCGTAGAGCACGCAAGGCGCGTTCCGCCTCCCGTGCGTGTTCACCGGACAGCGCCTGCACCGCGCTATCCAGATAGCCGCGCTGCTCCGCCCAGCTCTTCTCGATCGTGCGATAGGATCCCGGCTTGTACGCACCGGAGACCCGTGCCCCCCAGGTGATCACATGATGCGGAAAGCCCCGTAATGGGTGATGGATCCTGATCCGGTCTGCCTGGCGCGCCCGCTGGAAATCGGGCTTTAAGTAATGCTCGTAGTCGGAGAAAAACTTTTTCACATCCATTCCGCAGGTGTGCTCCGCCACACAGAGCAGGTGGTCGGCCAGCCCACGGTACTCCTCCCCTGAACGATCCATGCTCCCCTCGGCCAGCCACTTGTTTTTTAATTGGATCAGTTCGCGCAGGGCTGCCGACTTGTATGGATCCGACGCACTGCCGTGGATCCAGGTATCCCCAATCTCCCCCTCATAGACGGGCAGGCGGCCACGTTGCTCCCAGATGACGTTGGCAAAGTCGCCCAGGGTACCGGCAGATACTTCGTAACCGGGAAATTCTCTTTGAATACTGGAGAGCTTTTGCAGCACACGCCCGGGGTTTGGCGTACCGGAATTGTCGTGTGTGTGGTCAAAGTAAAGGACCTCATCGGCCAAATCGCTCTGGAATGCTCCGCCATAATCACCGGAGTAGACAACCACGACCTCGCTCTCCCCACTTTTCCACAGGAAACAGGGCGGAACTTTGGGCAGCGGGGAGGCCCCGTTGACGCCAATATGCAGCAGCTTGATCCCATGGCGGGCGAGCAGCGGCACCAGACCACGCGTGTGTCCAGGTACATCCGTCATCTTGGCGGCGACGGTTTTGTGCCCACGGATTCGGTCAAGGCGTTCCACAATAGACAGGCCATAGTCGAGCGTATCCGCATCCAGCAGCTCCGTATGCATGGTAAAGGGCAATGCGTGTGGCACGATGTCCCCGCGGCGAATTGCCTTCCAAAGCTCTTCCTGCTGGGATGGTGTGCCGTGCTCCAGTGCCTCCTTGAGGATCCAGGAACCTGTTGTCCAGATAAAATTTTTCTTCTCCGGCGTATTGACCTGTTCCGCGAGCTGAATCGCATTGGGAATAAACGTGTTCAAATACATCCGGTACACATTCTCCGCATAGTCGGTGAATCCCAGATCCAGATGCGTTTTGGATATGACAAAAACCTTTTTCATACGATTTCTCCTTCTGGCCTGCTATCTATAAAAATTATCCCAGATCGTGTTTATCCGTGATCTCTACGACCGGCTTGTCACAGTGC
>USLQ01000101.1 GCA_900555545.1 uncultured Oscillospiraceae bacterium
CACATGCGTATCGTCCACTTTGATAACGGGAACGTGCTTCTCCGTTGCCGCATCCACACTGCCGGGGACAATTTCCTGCATTTTTTCTCCGCAGCACATTACCGGCACACCTGTATTTTTCACGAACGCGACGATATTGCCGCAGTGTTTACAAATATAGAACTTCATCTGTTTCTCCTCCCATATATTTAAAAGTAGGAATTTTTCCTGATATAATCATACCATAGGTAATTAAAAAAGACAATATCCAAATACTACAAATTTTTCGGGACAATTTTGCCCGCCATTGTCCGAATTTAAGGGCAAATTTAAAAATATCCCCTGATCCGCTTTTCGGATCAGGGGACACAAAAAGTGATTGTTTATTTTTTTAGTGGAATATTTTCTTTTGCCAGCGTATCAATGATGGTATCCGCTACGGCCATGACCTCCTCACGGGTGAGCGTACGCTCCGGATGTGCAAACGTCAGGCGTGTGGTGATAGATTTTCCGGAGGCATCCCGGTAGGTGTCGACAACCCCAACGCTGCGGATTAGATCGCACTTGGCGCTTTCGATTACGCGGGCAATCGGCGCAAAGGTGTCGCTCACAAAGGAGAGATCAACCTCAATCTCCGGGAAACGGGAAGGCTCAACATAGTGAATCCCGGCATCCGAAATGGCGGCGAATGCTTGGACGTCTACCTCCGCAAAAACGATGGAAGCCTTTTTATCGATCTTGCTGGAAACCTGCGGGTGAACCACGCCGATGATGCCCAGTTCAGATCCATCACAGAGGATTCTGTTCAGGTTGCGCGGATGCTCATAGGAATGGGTAGCTTCCATGGGGGCAAAGGTCAGCGGTTGATGGCGCAGGTCGTCAGTGAGGATGGCCAGCATATCGCGTAGCTCAAAGTAGAGCGCCTCGGTCGACTTTGTCTTACTGTACAGGGTAATGGCCAATTTTTTGTACTCACGGCACAGATTGTTCTCATCCAGTCCATCCACAGTGTGGCCGATCTCAAAGATCCCAAAGTCCGGCGCAAAGGAGGTGTTTGCTTTCACCTGGCACAGCTGCGTAGGGATCATGGAGCGGCGGAGTGTCTTAATGTTCGGATTAGCGGCGTTGGCCAACTGTACGTTGTCTTCTACCTCGATTCCGAGCTCTTTATACTCATCATAATAGGCCCACACATAGGAGTGCACCTCGTGCAGAGAGAAGCGTTTGACGAGGAGATCTTTGATCTTGTCCTCGGCGGTCTTCTCCTCAGTGGCGCGTACTGGATATAGCGGCGCGAGCGCCGTATGCACATCGAAATTGTCATACCCGTAGATGCGGGTAATCTCCTCGATGATATCGGCCTTGATGGTCACATCCTTGGTCGCGCGCCAGCTGGGCACCGTCACGGAGAAGCGGCCATTTTCAGCCGCCACCTCAAATCCGAGGGACTTGAGCGTCTTCACGATCGTCTCCGCGCTGATCTGAATGCCGGTATAGCGGTCCACATACGCCTGATCGAAGTCGAGCGTGACTGCGGGGTAGTGGTAGGCATAGTCGTCCGTCAGGGAGGAGACCACGCGCGCGCCCTTGTCCGTATCCGTCAGCAGCTTGACAAAGCGGGCGATTGCGGGAACCGTCATCTCAGGATCCAGACACTTCTCATAGCGCATGGAGGCGTCAGTACGGTGGGCCAGACGGACGCTCGACTTACGCACGGAGACCGCGTCAAAGGTGGCGGATTCCAGCGTCAACGTCGTTGTATCTTCCACGATTTCGGAGTCCAGACCGCCCATGATGCCGGCGATGGCCACCGGCGTGTCGCCATTACAGATCATCAGTGTATTCTCATCGATTTTGCGTTCCACGCCGTCGAGCGTCTGGAATGTGAACGGTGTATCAAACCGCTTGATGCGCAGCTTCTCTACCTTGCGGGAGTCGAAGGCGTGCATCGGCTGGCCCATCTCCAGCATCAGGTAGTTGGTCAGATCGGCCAGGAAGTTGATGGCGCGCATCCCACAGTAGAACAGGCGGATCCTCATATTCACTGGACTGACAGCCGTGTGGATGTTTTCCACCTGCAGGCAGGAGTAGCGCTGGCAGAGCGGATCCTCGATCTTCATATCCACCTTTGGCAGCCCGTCGTAATCATGCAGATCAACGGTATCCAACGCCTTGAGCGGCCGTCCGGCCAGGGCAGCAAATTCGCGGGCGATGCCGTAGTGGCCCCACAGGTCGGGGCGGTTGGTCAGGGACTTGTTGTCCACCTCAAAGATGATATCGTCGATCGCGTAGACGGATTTCAGATCCGTGCCGTTCGGAATATTGTCGGTGATCTCCATGATGCCGGAGTTGTCGTCGCTGATCCCCAGCTCCTTTTCGGAGCAGCACATGCCGTTGGAGACATATCCAGCTAACTTGCGGGGGGCGATGGTGATATCGCCAATATGGGCGCCGACCTTGGCAAAGGCCGTTTTCATTCCCACGCGCACGTTCGGCGCGCCGCAGACCACATTTACGGGCTCCGCCTCACCTGCATCTACCTTTAACAGGTGCAGCTTTTCCGATTCGGGGTGCGCTTCCACGGAGAGGATCTCCGCGGCCACAATCCCGTTCAAATCCTTCCCCTTGAAGAAAATTTCATTTTCAACCTCGGCTGTGGACAGGGAAAAGCGGTGAATCAGGTCGAGCCGATCCAATCCGGAGAGGTCCACAAAATCCGAAATCCAGTTCATTGATAAAAACATGCTCTTGCTCCTCCTTTCTTATTCATCGTCCGTGAACTGTGAGAGCCCCTTGAGATTGGCGGCATTCATATCACGGATATCCTTAATTCCATATTTCATCATGGCCAGGCGCGTCAGACCCAGGCCGAAGGCAAAACCGGTGTACTCCTCCGGATCAATTCCGCCTGCTTTGAGCACCTCCGGATGGATCATGCCGCACGGGCACAGCTCCAGCCAGCCGCTGTGTTTGCAGGAGGGACAGCCTTCCCCGCCGCAAATCAGGCAGCTGATATCGAGCTCAAAGCCCGGTTCGACGAATGGGAAGAACCCAGGGCGCAGCCGTACCTTGATATCCTTGCGGAACACTTCGGAGAGCATCGTCTTCATGAAGTAGATCAGATTGGAGATGGAAATGTTCTTATCCACCATCACGCCCTCCATTTGGAAGAAGGTGTTCTCATGGCAGGCGTCCGTGGCCTCGTTACGGAAGCAGCGGCCCGGGAAGATCGCCTTGATCGGCACGCCGTCGTTGACCAGGCTGTCGCGATATTTTTTATAAATGGCGTTTTGTGCCGCGGAGGTCTGTGATTTTAACAGCTGACCATTCTCAAGGTAGTAGGTATCCTGCATGTCGCGGGCGGGGTGGTGCTTGGGGATGTTGAGCGACTCAAAGCATTCATAGTCGCTCACAACCTCGCTGTAATCCTCCACAGTAAAGCCCATAGATTTGAAGATGCGCTCGCACTCGCGCTGTACCAGCGTGATCGGGTGATAGGAGCCACGGTCCAGATTGGCCGGCATGGACAGATCAAATACGGGGGTGGACTCAATTTCCCGCTGGAGCGCCTGCTCCTTCAACTCCTGAACCTTTTCATTGAGCATACTTTCGATGCTCGCGCGCACTTCGTTGGCCACCTGGCCCATCTTGGGGCGCTCCTCCTTGGAGAGGCTGCCCATCTGTTTGAGGATTGCGGTCAGCTCGCCCTTTTTGCCCAGGAATTTTACCCGCAGGGCGTCCAGATCTTCCGGGCTGATGGCCGCGGCAAGTTCCTGCTTTGCCCGTTCACGGATTGCGTTGAGCTTTTCTTTCACGGATCATCCATCCTTTCAAAAAAGTGAATGTTTCATAAATAGCTGTTGAGAGTGGGGGCGGCGGCATATGACGACAACAAAAAAGCCCCTTACAGGCATTGCCTGCAAGGGACGAAGTATCATCAATAACTCCGCGGTACCACCCCGGTTCCCGTGCGGCCTGCACGGGCGCTCAGTCCCTTAACGCGGGGAACGTGACAGGAAATATCCTGTTCCGCTCAGGAGTGAACTTCAGCCATCTGTACTGCGGGCGCGGCAGCCTTTCAGCCGGTGAGCTGCCTCTCTGATGCGTGCGGTACGGCTTACTGTGGGAAAACCCCTCCGTCACAGCGTTTATGAATATAAAAATAATATATCACGTAAAAAATAATTTTGCAAGTGTTTGTCCCTTTTTTTCATTTGTGATATGATAGTATTACGCATTCAGCTAAGGGAGGAATCATTCATGATCCGCTGCGGCGTGGATTTGGTAGATATTGCGCGGCTGGGGCCGCTGGTTACAAAACAGCGCTTTTTGGAGCGCGTCTTTGGCCTCCGGGAGTTGGAGGAACTGCAAAAGAGAGGGATGCCCCTCCAGAGCGTAGCGGGGAGCTTTGCCGCCAAGGAGGCCTTTCTAAAACTGTTTGAGCGTGGGATTTTCTCAATTCCCCTGCGGGAGATCCAAGTGCTCCACCGGTCAAACGGAGCACCGTATTATATGTTGAGCGGCATAGCGGCACAAGTGGCAGAGGGGATGGAACTCGCGCTCTCGATCACCCATACCGGTACGCAAGCGGCCGCAGTAGCTGTCGCCCAGGAGGTGCAATCATGAAAGTTCTGACTCAGGAGTTTATCCGCACGTTATTTCCGGAGCGCCCGGCGGATGGGAATAAGGGGACGTTTGGCCGGGCGCTGCTGGTGTGTGGTTCGTATCGGATGCCGGGTGCAGCGTGCATGAGCGCGCAGGCTGCTGTACGCTGCGGGGCTGGGCTTGTGGAACTGGCGTTCCCGGGGAGTGCCTATCCCGCGATTACCCCCAAGCTGAACGAGCCCGTTCTGCGCCCGTTGAAGGATCAGGGGGGGCAGTTGTGTCTGGAATCTCTTCCGGAGCTGCTGCAGGCGTCCCGGCAGGCGGATGCAGTTTTGATCGGATGCGGCGTGGGCCGGGGATCGGAGACGGATGCGGCAGTACGCCGCCTGATTGCGGGAATTGAAAAACCATTAGTAATTGACGCAGATGGCATAAATATCCTTGCAGAGCATATAGATCTATTGCAGCACCGCTCCGCACCGGCGGTCCTCACTCCGCATCCGGGGGAGATGGGGCGTCTGATGGGGGTTTCAGCGGCCGCGGTTCAAGCGGACCGGGAGCGGGCGGCGGGATTTTTTGCGTCATACTC
>USLQ01000102.1 GCA_900555545.1 uncultured Oscillospiraceae bacterium
CTGGCGGCTGGCGAGGGCGGCTGGGGAGTCCATGGCCATCTGCCATGATTTTTGAGGACGGTAATACCCGTAATTCAGTGCGGGCTGCATGGCATAGTAGTTGACCTTGAACATGTGCGGGCGCTCGGAAAGGCCGCACATAAAGCACCCTTCGCAGTGCTCTACATCCATATTATCCGACCAGATATAGGCATCCGTAAACTTGTTACGCTCCTCCCGGCAAGACTGCTGGAACCACGGGTGCTGATAGGAGGTGTGTCCCATTACAAGATCCATCAGGATCCGGATCCCCTTATCCCGCGCGGTATCAAACAGGCGCTGGATGTCCTCATTTGTACCAAAGCGTGGATCTACATGGTAGTAATCCGTGATATCGTAGCCGCCGTCCTGGAATGGAGAGCAATAGCAGGGGTTCAGCCAGATTGCATTACAGCCAAGATCGGCGATATAATCCAGCTTTTCGATAATGCCGGGGATGTCGCCGATACCGTCCCCATTTGAGTCATAAAAGCTCGTGGGATATACCTCATAAAATACAGCCGTATCCAGCCACTCCTTTTTCATCGTTAAACCGCCTTCCTCATCGATAAAATAGTTATGATTCAGTAGTCTGCGGAAACCGTTCCTTCAGCCGGTTCAAAAACAGTTCCGCAGCAGGGGAAAAGACCTGGTATTTTTTCCAAATGATGTTGAGCCCCGACTCCAACCGGGGATAGAGCGGGCGAAAGCAGAGACTGCTTTCCGGCGAAGTGTTGGTCAGCCGGTCCAGCGTGACGGCATAGCCGATTCCGGACTCTACTAAAATTGCGGCGTTGTACACCAGGTTATAGGTGGCCACAATATTCAGCTTATTAAAGTCGGTGCCAAACCAGCCGGCAAAATCATTCCCGGACGGATGCTGCGGAATGACTTGCCTGGAGCAGATGAGGGGGACGTCCATCAGGTCCTCTTTTTGGATCTGCTCCTTGCAGGCGAGCGGACTGTCCTTACGCATCACAACCCCCCATACATCCTTGGACGGCAGGTTAAGAAAGTCATATTTTGTGATATCAGCAGGCTGGATCAGAATGCCAAAATCGATCAGCCCCTTATCCAGCCGGTCTGTCACGTCCGCCGCGTTTCCGCTGTGCAGGTGATAACGGATATCCGGGTAAGTCTCCCGCAGTTCCCGGATGATCTCCGCAATCTGGCGGATAGCCTGTGTTTCCCCGCCGCCAATGTAGATATCGCCGCGCATGTTGTTTTCCAAAGCGACAAAGTCCGCCGTGGTCTTATCCACCATGGAGATGATCTCCTCGGCACGCTTACGCAGGAGCATCCCCTCCGGTGTAAGGGTGACACGATGGCTCTTACGGATCAGGAGCTGCTGTCCTAATTCCTCCTCCAGATCCCGAATCTGCCGGGACAAGGTAGGCTGCGTCAAATGCAAAAAATTTGCGGCGCCGGTAATATTTCCTTCTCGGGCGACAGCGAGAAAATATCGAAGCACTCGAATCTCCATGGATGGGCCCCCTCTGTCTGATTCTAATTCCATTATACGCCACCCATGAATGCCTGTAAAGCATATCATGTAATAAAAACAAGGTATTTGCTATTTTTCAACTGCGCACCTATAATGAAAGCAGCAGGGAGGTGATCCGATGTGTGTGATTCCCAATGAACGCGTGTTCCGAATCCGCCGGAATCTGTCAGATGCCGGGTGCGATTCCGCAACAATTGAACAATTCTTAAAGTTGGAGCAGCAGCAACGCCGGAAGGAGCAGTACCGGTTGTTGTCCTGGCACCGATGTGTTCTCTTGGAGAAGATGCATAGGGATCAATATCAGATTGACTGCCTCGATCACATGCTTTATACCATGCAAAAAGAGGATCAGGATTGAACGGAGGTTTTAAATATGGAGGAAAAACTTGTTTTAACGGAAGAATGGGATAAGACTTTCCCAAAGAGCCAGCTTGTGGACCATCGCAAGGTGACGTTCCACAACCGTTATGGTATCACGCTGGCTGCGGATCTCTATGAACCCAAGAATCAATCTTGTAAGATGGCCGCCATCGCTGTGTGCGGGCCGTTTGGCGCGGTAAAAGAGCAGGCTTCCGGCCTTTACGCACAGACGATGGCGGAGCGGGGCTTTTTGACGATCGCGTTTGATCCGTCCTTCACGGGGGAGAGCGGGGGCCGGCTGCGCTATGTCGCCTCCCCTGACATGAACACGGAGGATTTTCAGGCGGCTGTGGACTTCCTCAGCGTACAGGAGAATGTCGATCCGGACAAGATCGGGATTATCGGTATCTGTGGCTGGGGAGGCATGGCAGTGCAGACGGCTGCTCTTGATACAAGAGGAAAGGCAACGGCGGGATGGCGCTGAATGCGGCCGCTCTGGATACCCGCATCCGAGCGACTGTCGCCGCCACCATGTATGATATGGCCCGTGTAAATGCCAACGGGTATTTTGATTCAGCGGATTCGGCCGAAGCGCGGTATGAGAAGAAAAAGGCGTTAAACGCCCAACGGATTGCAGATTATAAAAACGGCTCATATGCGCTGGCTGGCGGTGTGGTAGATCCGTTGCCGGCGGATGCCCCCTTTTTTGTAAAGGATTACTATGACTATTATAAGACAAAGCGCGGCTATCACGTCCGCTCCCTAAATTCGAACGGCGGCTGGAATATCACGGGCTGCATGTCCTTTATGAACCAGCCAATTTTAAAATACAGTAATGAGATCCGCAGTGCCGTGTTGATCGTCCATGGGGAGAGGGCGCATTCGTGTTATTTCAGCAGGGATGCCTTTGCCGATATGGTGCGCGGCAATCCGTATCGGGATAATAAGGAACTGATGATTATTCCGGACGCCGTGCATACCGATCTGTACGACCGCTTGGATGTGATCCCGTTTGATCATATGGCGGAATTCTTCCGCAAGGCAATGAAGTGAAATATTATGAGGCCGCGCAAGCAATCGTTTTCGTAGATTTCCCGGGATAGCAAAAGGAGCAAGAATTATGGGTAAAAAAGTTTTAATCATTACAACCAGTTTGCGGGCAAACAGTAATTCTGACGGACTGGCCAAGGCTTTTGCCCGCGGTGCACAGGAGGCTGGGAATGTGGTGGAGACAGTCAGTCTCAAGGGGAAAAATATCAGTTTTTGCAGGGGATGCCTGATCTGCCAAAAGGCGCAGGAATGTGTGATCCGGGACGATGCTTCCCGAATTGCCCAAAAAGCCTTAAATGCCGATGTGCTGGTCTTTGCCACCCCAGTCTATTATTACGGCATGTCTGGTCAGCTCAAAACCCTGTTGGATCGCTGCAATCCGCTTTTCTCGTCATCATACGCCTTCCGAGAAATCTATCTATTGGCGGCAGCCGCTGAAGACGAAAAGGACACCGTGACAGGTACCGCCACAGGAATCCGGGGCTGGGTGGACTGCTTTGAAAAAGCGCGATTTGCAGGGATGGTCTTTGCAGGTGGTGTGAACGAATCCGGAGCGGTTCAGGGCCATCCGGCAGAGGAGAAAGCCTATGAATTGGGGAAAAGCGTGGAATAAGGCCGTGGCCACAGGCCTTTGTCTGTTAGGCCTTAGCCTTATGACGGCCTGTCAATCCACAATGGAAAATACCGATCCAACGCAGGATGGTAAACAGACGGATGGTACGGTCTTGGTAAACAGTACACAGACAGAAGTAGAGGAGAGCGCTATGCGGACAATCAGAATCATCGTAGGAGAGCAGCAATTTGTGGCGGAGTTATATGACAATAGTGCTGCCCGGACTTTTGCCGGAATGCTCCCCTTGACGGTGACAATGGAGGAACTCAACGGAAATGAAAAATATTACTACCTGCCGGATGATTTACCGGTGAATGCGACGGTACCGTCCTCCATTCACGCCGGTGATCTGATGCTGTTTGATTCTGATTGCCTGGTGCTGTTCTACCAGAATTTTTCGACTTCGTACAGTTACACACCGTTGGGACATGTTCAGGATGCTGACGGACTAGAGCGTGCCTGCGGTCGGGGGAGCGTACGGGTGACATTTTCTTTGCCGGCCTTACAGGAATAGAAAATAAACCGTGTAGAGCACTCCTTTTGCTTCCGCATCAAATTTAGTTCAGGTAATACCAGCTTTAAAACCATTGCTTTGGGCTTTTTTTGAAACTCCTGTATGGGTGCAGAAGCTGAATGAAGATCAGTTCGATAAACCGAATAGGATATCATGAAAAACACCATTGATGATGTCAAACCCTATGGGATCAAATCGCAATGGTGTTTATCTATATGTATAAAACTTGTAGGTGATTATAGGACAGCTCTGCCAATGAACGGATGTATACATAAGATCGTTGGGAGTTATAACAAAAAGAAGTTCAGAAAAATAAAGAACGATAAAAAATGGAACGAGCAAAACTCGTTTCGACGCGTTTAATTACTATATAAAAGATATATTGTCAGTCTCAGATGGGAGATATAAATTTTTATAGCAAAATCATCGTCGTTTTTCGCTTAACAGATTTACTAAATGCATTACCTCAGAAAAACATTCATCGATCGAGTGAACGCTGTCAATTCTGTATTCATCGTCAAAAGGGGCTATATCGGCTTTTCCATAATATTCCAATAAATGTTCGATCGATTGGAATGTTTGATGTGCCAAAGGATGTTTTAGCCTCTCGATATGCCTGCTTTTCCACATTTCCTTGTCGCTGCAATCCACAAAAAACTTTATAATGGTATTATTTTTAAAATCAAGCCTTTTTAAAAAAGTAGATGCACTATTTTTGTCCCCAAGAGCAATATCCAGAATGAAGTTCGTATGCAAATCCAAATTGCTTTGAACCATTTCATATAAAATATTGTAGCAAATTTTGTTGATGACATCATGTGTATCAAAATTTGTAGAACTCTTTAGAGCATCAATAATATCGTCTTTTCGCAATACAGGAATGGATAATTCTTTTGCAAGCATATTTGATAAAGTCGTTTTACCCGTTGCAGCTTTACCTCTGAAAATGTACATGGTACCCATTTTATCACCTCATTCACATTTTACCACACAAATCAAAACCACGCCCAAAGGACGTGGTATGAATGATAAGCCCTAAAAGGGCATAATACCAGCAGCGCCTAAAGGCGCAC
>USLQ01000103.1 GCA_900555545.1 uncultured Oscillospiraceae bacterium
CAGCCGCAGCTCTGCCATCTCAAAAGGACGCGAGAGCAGATAATAGCCCCCGTTCCGGCCCCGCTTGCAAACGATGTCCAGCCCAAAGCGGATTAGCGCCTCAATATCCGAATAGATACTCTTACACTCCGCAGTAATTCCATGCTGCTTGAGCTGCCGGATGATCTCATCCGTATTGACCGGGTGCTCCTCGTCGGACTGCTCAGTCAGGATCCGCGCGATATATAGAATTTTTAATTTTTGGTTCCGATCCTTTGCCATGGGACCACATCCTCTCTTTTAAAATTCTATCACATATGGTATACTAACTGCAATAGATTCTGTTGCGGGGAGGCGATCGTGTGACCGTTAAAAAAAGGCTGATTATCTCGAACGTGCTGGTGATCGTGCTCTCGATCGTTTTTATCCTGCTGGTTTTCTTTGTCACGTTCCTTGCCTTTTTCGGTGTGCTGGGGATCACGGTTCGGGATATTGAACAGAGAAACGGCATCGCCAACAATATCCAGACCTTTACCGTCCACCGGATCGACCGCTACTGCCGTGAGGACGAGATGGAAAAGAAGGAAGAGATCGCCAGAAAGTTACAGGAGCAGGTGGGCGGTTTTGGGTTTCACTCCCGCTTCATCTGTGATGGTACGACAATCTATGATACCCTGGAAGGCCCGGAACTCCAGTTGCTGGATAAACATGAGGCGCTTTTAAGCTCCGGCCGCGCGTTATCCGCTGAAACAGACGAAGCAGCCCTGGTTCACTATGACGCAACGGTCCGTGGTGTCCGCGTCCAATTTGACGCTGTACGCATCTACGCCACCCAGGAAAACCCCGGCGGTTCGGCAGTCGATTCCAGCGAGGTCTCGCGCTATGTAGAAATCTACACATTGCTGATCCTGGTATGCGCTGTTATCGCAATCTTTATTTCCAGTGTCTTCATCTCAACCAAAACCTCCCACTCGATCACAAAACCGCTTGATCTGCTGCGCAAGGGATCCCAGGAGATCAAAAACGGCAATCTGGACTACAAGATCTATTACAGGGGAAAGGGCGACGAATTTGAACACGTCTGCTCCGACTTTGACGATATGCGCCTGCGGCTAAAAAGATCCGTGCAGATGCAGATGGACGCGGAGCGCCAGCGCAAGCAACTATATGCCGGGATCTCGCACGACCTGCGCACACCGCTGACGGCAATCAAAGGATATGTGGAGGGACTGCGCGACGGTGTGGCCAGCACGCCGGAGATGCGTGAAAAATACCTGCGCACCATCTACCAAAAGGCCTGCGATATGGACAACCTGGTGGACCGTCTGCTCCTATTCACCAGGCTGGACTCCGGTAAGTTTCCCTTTAAATTTGAAGACGTCTCCTTCCAAAAATATCTAAATGGATTTTTGGCGCAGCGGCGTGAAGATTACAGGGCGCTGGGGCTGGAGCTTGAGTTTGAGGACCACCTCTCCGGGGACGAGATTGTACGGATGGATATACAGGAGTTCAACCGTGTTCTATCCAACATTCTGGATAACAGCGTCAAATACAAATCCGATGCCAGCGGCGTGAGCCGCGTGGCCGCCCGTACGGATGGGGAACGGCTTCTTCTCTCCCTGCACGACAACGGGCGGGGAGTGGATCAGGCCGATCTGGATGATATTTTCACCGACTTTTTCCGGACCGACCGCGCCCGTAAAAATACGGGATCCGGCAGCGGACTGGGGCTCGCCATCTGCCGGCACATCATTACTGCTCACGGAGGCCGCATCCACGCGGAGAGCGAAAACGGGCTAAAAATCATCATTGAACTCCCCTTCAAGCGGGAACAGACAAGGAGTGAAGATACCCATGAAAAAAATTCTGATCATTGAGGACGACGAGAGCATTGCAGAACTCGAGCGCGACTACCTGGAGGCCAACGGCTTTGAGACGGAGATCTGCGTCAATGGCCAGGCGGGCTATGAACGCGCGATGGCGGAGGAATTTGACCTGGTGCTGCTGGATGTGATGCTGCCCGGGATGGACGGCTTTAACATCTGCCGGGGCATCCGGGAGGAAAAGGAAACCCCGATCATCATGGTTACCGCCAAGAAAGAGGACATTGATAAGATCCGCGCGCTGGGCCTTGGGGCGGACGATTACATGGTCAAGCCTTTCTCTCCGGGCGAGCTTGTCGCGCGGGTCAACGCCCACATCTCCCGGTATGAGCGCCTGACTTCACTCGACCGCAACGGGAACGGCAGCCCGATTGTGATTGGAAATCTAAAGATCTTGCCCAAAGAGTGGCGGGTATATGTCAACGACAAGCCGGTCAAGTTTACCACCCGGGAATTTGAACTGTTGCTCTTTTTAGCCTCCAATCCCAACATTGTCTTTTCCAAAGAGACGCTGTTCGACCGTATCTGGGGGATGGACGCCATTGGAGATACCTCCACGGTCACGGTGCACATTAACCGCATCCGGGAAAAAATAGAGGCAGACAGCACCAAACCGCGCTTTATTGAGACGGTCTGGGGTGCAGGATACCGATTCAACATCCCAAATTCGTGATACGGTATTAAAAACCGTATAATTTGGTTTTTTATAATTCATTTTATTTTCATCTATGGTTCATAGTTTGTTTTAAATATGATGTTATGATTTTCTCCGTTGTAAATCAAAAGATTCCATCGGAGGGGATCCATTATGAAATATTCATCCTGCAAAAACGAACCCAGAGAGCGTCAGATTTTTGACATTCAGCGTAAAATCGTCGCCCACATGACGACCGAGTCCTGGCGGGAGATTCCGCACGTTGCCTATGTATACGAGCCGGATGTGACAAAGTTCTTTGCCGAATTCCAAGCGATGAACAGGGATGGCTCCCGGGAAAAGAAAGTTACCTTTAACACACTGATGCTGCGCACGATCGTGGAGGGGCTGAAGGCGGCACCCGCCATGAATTCCCACCTGGCGTTTAATCCATTCTTTGTTACGGGGGAATTTGATATCTACGATAATATCGATATCACTATGCCCTATATGCTCCCGAGCGGTCAGATGATGACCGTCAACCTGCGCGGCTGCGAGAGCCGTTCCCTTGACAACTTATCTGCTTACGTGGAGCACATCGGCCATAAAATCGAAAAAACCAATATGGATCAGGCCATGTATGACGTCTCCATGGAAAAATCCCTGCTGGAGCTCAAGGAGCTGAAACTCGCTTCCCTGGCTGGCCGCCTGTTGGGCGCAAAGCTGGGCCGCAACCGGATCCGGCTGCTCAAGGGACAGGAGAAGAAGAACTACTACAAAATCCCGTCACAAGACCGTATCACAAAGGAAGATCTGCGCCCCGGTACCATTACGGTATCCAACCTCGGCTCTCTGAACCGGGACCTGAGCGGCCATGTGGCGCTGTTGGAGATTATTCCTCCCCAGTGTGTGGCCATCGGCATCGGCGCTGTGACGGATGCTCCCGGTGTGGTGACGGACAAAACTGGCAAAAAGACGATTGAGGTCGTCAAAAAACTGCCCATGACAATCGCCTTCGACCACCGCGCGCTCGACTTCGACGCCATTATCCCCTTTACCAAACGGTTAGAAGAGATCTTTGCAAATCCCGCTATTATCCGCATGTGGTAAATTTCACCTCAAGGAGGAATCCTGTTGAATATTATTCTGATCGGTATGCCTGGCTGTGGTAAGAGCACCGCCGGCGTTCTGGCTGCCAAGGCCATGTGTATGCAGTTTATCGACACCGACCTGTTGCTGCAACGGGCCGGTGGTGCGAAACTACAGCAGATCATCAACACAAGAGGGCTCGACTTTTTCCTCCAATTGGAGGAGGAAGTCCTCTCCACCCTTTCCTATGAAAACTGCGTGATTTCCACCGGCGGCAGCGCCGTCTACTATGAACACGCGATGGAGCACCTACGTTCTATTGGAAAAGTAGTTTATCTGCGCCTGAGCTACGATCAGATGCGCCGCCGGATCCGCAACCTGGAGACACGCGGCATCGCCATGAAAGCCGGGATGACGCTGCGCGATATGTACGAGGAACGCAGCCCACTATATGAAAAATATGCCGACTACACCATCGACTGCGGGAGCGGTACGGTGGAGGAGACAGTGGCGCAGATTTGCAAGTGCAAGGCAACTGAATAAAGAACCGATCTGAATGATCGGATGAAAAAACAGGAGGACTGGCCACTGTACGGACACTTCCCCTAACATCCTAAAAAATATGGCATATCCTCCACACTGTTAGCATCTGCCGGGCAATCCTGACGGATGGGATCACCGCCCCCGCAGAATTCCATCCAACTACCAAAAACGGCCCCACACATAACCTGTGTGGGGCCGCTGTCTGTTGCAAATATTTTACTGTACCTTGCGCACAATGGCGATGGGCGTCTGCTCGGAGGACTGGCCCAGCGGGTTATCGTCAAAAATCTGCTTGCACTTGTCCACCGTCACATCGCCGCCGGAGGTTCCGAGCACCTCGCGGCCGATATCGTTTGCATCCATCACAGCCACGCCGCATCCGGTATACTTGGCCAGGCGCTTTGCCACACCGTCCGGATCGAGCGGCGCCAGCTTGGCGTAGTGGTTATAGGGCGGCAGCGTGTACTCGCACGGGCCGTCGATCGCACGGGCCTTGGTGCCGACGATCTTATAAAATACACCGCGCACGCCAAACGGCTTGGTCACAGCCGAGCAGAGCGCCGCAAACAGGATCTTGGGTGCTCCCACATCCTGAATGGCCAGCTGCATGGTCCACGGGCTGCCCAGCCCGATCCCATAGGGGGATTTGTAGACAAACTTGCACAGGAATTTTGCCAGCTTGGATGGTTTGATATCGTCAATATCAAATGCCCTGCCCTGGCTAATGGCGACGATCTTCTCACTGATAAAGATCATATCGCCCTCCTGCAAATACGGGCGGACATAGTCATCCATAATTTTTTCCAGCGAATCGCCGGAGACCACCACATGGGTCTTAACGGGATAGCGGGCATAAGTGCCATAATCCTTTGTTGTAATATTGATCTGCTTGCCCTGGTTTGGTTTCAGCGTACTGATATCCATGATCGCAACTGCTCCTTCAACACCGGCGGTGC
>USLQ01000104.1 GCA_900555545.1 uncultured Oscillospiraceae bacterium
GCCGTTCTCGCCCTCCTCCACATCGACGCCCAGCACGGTTGCGGGCGCGAGCGCAGAGGCGACGTAGGTCGCCGGATCCTCGTCGTATTTGACAACGTCGATTTTCTCCCCGCCGAGCGCCTCGACAACGGCGTTCACACGGGAGCCGTGCGGCCCGATGCAGGAACCGATCGGATCGACATTCTCATCGCGGCTGCACACGGCAATCTTGGAGCGCATGCCTGCCTCGCGCGCGACGGACTTAATCTCCACCGTGCCGTCGTAGATCTCGGGCACCTCGTTCTCAAACAGGCGGCGGATCATGCCGGGGTGTGTGCGGGAGATCATTACGCGCGGACCGCGGTCGGAATCGCGGACCTCCACGATGTATACCTTAATGAGGTCGCCCTCGTGCAGTTCCTCACCCGGCACCTGCTCATTTTTGACCAGCGTGGCCTGGAAGTTATCCATGGCCAGGGACGCATTGCCTGTAATGGGATCGATCCGCTCAATGCGTGCGGTGACGATCTCCTGCTGCTTGGAGCGGAACTCCTGCATGATGGAACCGCGCTCCGCCTCGCGGATGCCCTGGCGGATGACATGCTTGGCCGTCTGGGCTGCGATACGCCCGAGGTCGTGCGTCTCCAGCGGGATGTCGACAAAGTCGCCCACAACTGCATCCCGCTTATACTGCTTGGCGGCGTCCACCGTCAGATCCGTATCCTCGTCCTCAATCTCGGCGACCACATTTTTGCGCACATAGACCTTCAGCTCATTCTGGTCAGGGTTGATATCGCAAAATACGATATCCTTACCATTGTAGTCATGGCGGATGGCGACGATGATTGCCGTCTTGATCTTGTCATACAGATACTCTGCGGGGATTCCTTTCTCCGTCTCAAGCATCTTAACCGCCTGGAAAAATTCTTCGTTAATCATTGTAATTACCCTCCAAAATCATCCGCATTAATGTGCGCGGCATCTTTCTTATTAAATGTAATCGAACCCTGGCTGGTCTCCACCGTGAGTACGGCATCCTGAAAATCCTTTAGCACGCCGGAAAATTCCCGCACACCGTCCGCGGCGCGGATCAGGCGAACCTTAACCTTTTGCCCAATATAGGCGGCAAAGTGCTCCTCGCGCCGCAGCTCCCGCTCGATCCCGGGGGAGCACACCTCCAAAAAGTAAGCCTGATCGATGGGATCCGCCTCGTCGAGCGGCTCATCCACCGCCCGGCTCATGGCGGCACAGTCGTCAATGTTGACACCGCCGTCCTTATCAATATAGATGCGCAAATACCAGGACGTCCCCTCCTTGGTGAACGTGACATCCCAGATCCGCAATCCGAGCTGCTCAGCGTACGGCTGAACAAGCGCGCGGACGGCCTCCGTGGTAGAACCTTTTGCCAAGGTCATTCCTCCTCACTGATACGGGGGAAATCCCCCTATATGAATTAGAGAGCGGGTTGCCCCACTCTCTAACATCACGCTTACGCGTGTAGTATATCACAAACAAGAGTAAAAATCAAGTTTTTCCTGTTTTTCCACAGAAAAGGCGCAGGGCAAACCGCTTCCGCTCACTTTTTCCGGCGGAAAATGAAAAGTTTGCTAAAAATATAGTTGAGAATAACCACTATCACCTGTGCAATCAGTTTGGCGATAAACTCGTTCATCCCGATAAGGGAGACGCACACAAACATGATCCCCATGTCAAACACGAGCGAGAGCAGGCGCGCCCCCACAAAGGCCGTGACCTCGCGCGCGACAACGGCGGGCCTCCAGCTGCGGCTCTCGAAGACAAAGAGCTTGTTGGTCACATAGGCAAAGGCCACCGCGGCAATCCAGCAGATCGCGTTGGAGACAAGGTAATTCTTATCCCGCAGGAAGATATCGGGCGTGAGGATCAGCGTGCACAGCCAGTACACGACATAGTTGACAACGGTTGTCAGCACCCCAAAGATCAGGTACGTGACCATCTCCCGGTGGGCGAGGGCGAGTACCTTGTCCCCTGCGCCCATCTCTTTTTTATCCGGCTCCGCCTGGCGGTACTCCCCGTAGCGCTTTTGCAGCCGCAGATCCAACTGCTTGAAGGTCTTCAGGGAGTGGAACACACGGCCGAACACCCGACCGGCCACTTTGCCCGCGTACCCCCCCGCATCCGAACAGTCCACGGTACCGATCGGCGCATGGTCATAATACGCCGAGGCGATAACCGCCGCATCGGGATAGGTGAAATCGGGAGCGCAGTTTTCCAGATATTCGCGCAGCTTTCGGCTGTCGATCAGCAAGAACGACGGCGCGCCGCACTTCATAAAGATCCGGAAAGAGTAGGTGTACACCAGGCGCATCATAAAGCCGGCAAAGCCGTTGTGCTGACCGCGGCCAAACACGAGCGTGTTCCCCTCTGCCATCGTGAGTGCCCGCTCCAGCGCCTCCGCCGGAACGGAACAGTCATTCACCTTTAAAATATAATCCGCACCGCTGTCACACGCGCTGCGGAGCGCCGCATACTCCCCATCCGCCAGATCAAAGAGCTCTACCGGGCCGTTCAGCCCCGTCAATCTTTCTCGTTCTGCGGCCGGATCCGCCGCGATCAGGGCAAATTTCATCGTGTCACTCCCGTTATCATTTTCCGCGTCCATTGTACCATGATCCATACGGGAATGCAAGAAACGGCCCCGCAGGGAGGCCAAGTGTCATGCAAGAATTTCCGTGACCGTGCTCACGTTATAGTCGGACTTGAGCGACACGATATTCTTATTGATAAGGCTCTCCAGATTGGTGGAGTCCGTCTGATACTCAAAATCCATCGTCGCAGGGTCCTGCGTCCCCCAGCCGAGGCTCCCATCCGGATACCGGATGATATTTTTGGCGTCGATTGTAAAGTATTGCGTCTTCTGTTGAAGTTCATCACCCCAGAATCCCGCTGCTATTTCCAGATCGATCGAATAGGTCAGGCTGATTTTGTTAAAATATCCAACCTCGTTGGAGAACTTATTATACGCATTTGCCTTCAGTGCGCAAAAATAGCTATCATGCGCCACCGTCTCCCCTTTGGACTGAAAGTCGCCTGGCGCATCCATTGGCTCATAATCGCCAACGCTCCATGCCGTAATCGACGCCAGATAGTCGTTCGCTGCCTGCTTCAGTATGGACAAATCCATATCGCCGGTTATTTCCGTAATATACTCGGGCACGTCCTGCACCAGATACGTTTTTTCCGACTCGGAGAGCGCGTACGCCGCCCCGCCCGTCTCCGGCTCCCGGAGGGTTGCATAGACCGTGACGCTCTCGCCAGCAGCAAAGTTCCCCTCCGTGGTGACGGAGTCCGGCGAGAGTGAGAAATCCACATACTTTTCCACCGCATCACTGCACCCGGAAGTATTCAAAGAGATGGTGCAATACGGCGATATCCCATCAAACGTCACCGACAGCCCTTCAAACGGGTTCAGCTGCTCCGCTATATTTTCTCCGTCTATCTCCTCGGGCGGAACAGTGTCATCCGCCGGAATGATATATTCGTTATTTGACGTGCACGACGCAAACGTCAAGAGCGTCAGCGCCGCCAGCGCCATGAATGAGATGCGTAATCCTTTTTTCCTCATTTTTAATATCCCCTCTGTTGTTTTTTTATCCGCTTGATCAGGCCAAATACAATGACCACAAGCAACAGGCTCTCCAGCGGCAAGATGCATCCGCCGGCCTTCATGGTGATCTCCGCCATCCCCGCGCCATACTCATTCATGGAGGCCCCGGTGGCCAAAAAGAAAAAGACCGTTAGCAGAAAAAAGAATATAGACGTAACCGCCAGCGGAATCAGGAACCGCGTCTGATAAGTCCTCTTTTTTAAAGCCAATGGGATCAGCATGATTCCGGCGGATAGAAGCATCAGTACACCCCAGACTACCGCCAGGAACCCGGCATTCAGCTCCTGAAGCAGGTCATAAAGGGAATAGCTCTGGGACATATCCACCCCAAAGAGCGAGGCCTCGCCCCCAACCCAGTCGAGCATTATCAGGAATGGATTGGCCAGGCACAGGATAAACGCCGCCCAGAACCACTTTGCCTGATTCCCAAGACAGGCGCCAAAGGCTACGGGGGTACCGGCACCCCCGTGGTGCAGGTCCGCCCCGCACACGGAACAGACCCGCTCGCCCTCCTTCAGTTCTGCACCGCAGTTTTGACAAAATTTCATGGTAACCCCCTCCACTTATCCTTTTATATACCAGGTTCCATCCACCTTTTGCATGGATATGGAACCGCGATCCTCTATTCCGCCATAGCACATGGCAATATCAGCCGACGCCCGCGTATCACTTGGGATACTGATCTCATAAACCTTGATATACATTGTCGTCTGCAATCCCGGGGTGGACTGCGAAAACCCCATAACCGTCCCCAGGATCTCCTGCACATCCGTGTTCAACCCAAACAGTTCCGAACCCAGCAGGGATCCCATCTGCATAGCCGATTCCATAGCCTGCTGATCTTCCGGAGTGAGGCAGTCGATCATTCCATCTAAATCGCCCTCATTGTATGACGCCGCAAAATCGTTCAATCGCCCTACAATCTGCTCCTCGTCGCTCGGAATTGCCACAACCGCAATCACCCCTCCGGCGATCACCACTGCGGCCAATATGAGCGCCACCCATCTTGCAACGCGGTTGTGCAAAATTTTGCGCGACGCTGTTCCGGCCTTCTTCATTGTTCCGCCCACAGTGGCCACGCCGTGCCAAGCGGGCGTCTTTATCTGTTGTGTATCACTGGAAAAGACCGGCTCCAGCTGTGATATCCTTTCCCCGCATTCGGGACAAAAGTGTGCTCCTGCATCGTACGACGCGCCGCAATGTTTGCATGTCATCCCTCTTCTACTCCTTTTCCCGTTGTTTTGGCGCCTACATCACCGGCAACCCGTGAATTAAAACTTTTGCAATCGTAAATCTTCAAAAGTTTTAATTCTATTTGTCATAATTATACTCATATAGAATTATATTGTCCATCCGCAAATCCAACAAATTCAATTGGCAAAAACTTCTATTAGTCACAAAACAGCAACTGTTTGTCAGTGTATCGAACGGCTAATTTCGTTTATAA
>USLQ01000105.1 GCA_900555545.1 uncultured Oscillospiraceae bacterium
CAGAGCATCTGTCCCCCGCCCGACGTAATTGTACCGCCCGGAAGGCCGACCGCATAGCGTGTACCAACTGTCACCTGCTTGTCCACTGGATCCTGAATCCGCTCGCGGGAGACCTCCTCCGCGCCGATCTTCACACCATCGACATAGGAGACGAGCTCCGTCACGCGATCCAGGCCATTTTCGCCCTCACGCGTCGTCTTGCGGATACCCTTATAATAGCGGTCGCTCGCTGTCTCAACGGTGTTATAGGGGATATCTTCTTCCCGCTGTTCTGTCTTAATCACGCGAACCTGTAAAAAGCGCACCTCGTTGGAGACAGTGAGCACCTGCCCCAGGTGGAGCTCCTCCGTCAGGTCAGGGTTCATGGCGAACAGCTCTTCGGAGGATTTGTCATACCGCTGGGCAATCCCGGAAATCGTATCCCCCGCCTGAACCGTATAATGCACCGCCTCCTGCTTGGTTCCGGTAACCGTATCGAGCAGCTTGGCGGCATCCCACATGATTTCCGGCAGATCGGGATATACCCCCTGAACGTACTTCACATCCTCTACAAAGTCGACCAATGTACCTGGATTCTGCTGCCGGACCGGCTCAAGCATCGTATCCATCACACGGATGGCGTCCGTCTCGTTCCGGACGGCGCAGAGCAGCGCGCCGTCAATATAAATCCCACATGCATCCACCAGATTGTAATCCGATGCCTCGATCAACCGGTCACGCAGCGTAGCTGCATCCATCAATTCACCTGGATCAATTGACCGGAGAACATAGTCCGGATATCCCTGTAGGGGAACTTCCTGCTCCTCCTGGCTCAATCCGATCAACTGATTGGCAGAATTTTGGGCCTGCGTGTACACGGACTCATCGGAGATATACCCCAAGCTCTGGCCATTGTAGCGGACTTCCAATGCCAGTGTGGCACTGCTGAAATAGCTAACTGTTGCAATCATCACCACACAGCCGGCAATGGGAAAAGCAACATGGAACAGTCTGCCAAACAGGCCTCTGTAACGCTGGAATGCCGCCATCATATACCGGCGCAGGACTGTTAAAAACTTTTCTCCGTCAACATATACCGCCCTGTAAAAATGGGAGCGGGATGCGCTGACATCACGCGCCAGCGACCGCTCATCCCCACTGGCATTACGGGCCAGGCGGCGCACCCGGCGCGCCATGAAAAGCCACATGGCATAGAGCATGGTCCCAATCCAAAAGGCCGGTTGCTTCAACAGGCGCCAGATCCGGCGGCCAAGGCGTCTCGTATAGCGATGCAATTGGAGCCCAATATATCGAAGGAACCGTCCCGCCTCCAATGGCTCCTGACCCTTCTTCCGCTGTCTACTCAAATCTCTCTCCCCCTCACTTTACCGGCATTCCAGTCAGGAAAGAACGCTCTCCCGTCCTTTCAAATAGCCTGGTATCTCCAGAATCGACCAGGGCTGCAAACAAAGGAATCAATTGGTTTGACAGCTCTGCCGCCTTCTCAAATAGCGTTTGAAAAGCATCGTGACTCATCCGTTCGGGATCAGCCGGATAACGCCATTCAGCCCCCCTGTCATTTAGAAAATCCCACATCTGTTCCGGCTGTGGGCAGCGCATCAGCGAGGTGGCAAACGGCCCGGCAATCCAGTAGAATGGGACCTGAAGCAAATACATCCACTTGCGCTTTGTCCCCGTGGGATCATATAAGATCTGCTGAACAGTACGCATATCGTCAATAGATTGGGCGTACACCTCTGCGCCCCATGTTGCCCCCAACACACGCCGGGAGACCTGAGCCATCATCCGTCCGATCTCCAGCTTCATATCCTGCGGTGCGCGCAGCAGCTCCGGCACATCGAAAGTACGGGCGTCCGGCTCCCCAAGCGTGCGGTTGATCATACCCGCATCGATGTTCGCCTCGATCCGGTTGTGTACGATAAAACCGATGTAGGGGATATGCCGGCTCTTTTTGATCGCCGCCTGCGTGGCGTAGATATATGGGTGCGCCAGGCTGTCAAGCGCATAATGCGTCAAAAAACCACATGCATAGGAGAAGGCTGCGGTATCCTTCGGGTGATCTTTTAAATAATCCGCCATAGCGGCAAAAATTTGGTTTGGACGTGCCCGATGCAGGCCGGAACTGACGCTGCGGGCGCTGCGCCCCGGCATATAGAACGGAATCAGACGGTGAAAGAGCAGTGGATCCGGCCCCTGTGCGCCAAGCAGGAAAGGTTGCTGCTCCAAACAGGCCAAACGGGAATCCGTGCGGAGCGAATCAAAAACCTGTGCCCCCAGCAGGTAGTGTGCGGCAAATGCGGGCATAAAAAATCCCTCCCGGTAATGCTACTTATAGTATAGCATACCGGGAGGAAAAGGACAAGTTACAGAACCTTGGAGAGGAAATCACGCAGCCGAGGATTCTGCGGGTTGCCGAAGAACTGCTCCGGCGTGTTCTCCTCCTGAATATTGCCGCCGTCCATAAAGAGGACCTTGGTGGCGACCTCACGGGCAAAGCCCATCTCATGCGTGACGATGACCATGGTCATACCGCTGTCGGCCAGTTCCTTGATGACCGCGAGCACCTCGCCGACCATCTCGGGGTCGAGGGCGCTGGTCGGCTCGTCAAAGAGCATGACCTCCGGATTCATGGCGAGCGCGCGCACGATGGCGATACGCTGCTTTTGCCCGCCGGAAAGACTGGATGGGTAGGCATCCGCCTTCTCCTCCAAGCCGACGCGGCGCAGCAGGGCAAGCGCCTTCTCCTTTGCCTCTTCCTTGCCCATGAGCTTGTGGCGAATGGGGGCAAAAGTGATGTTGTCCATAACCTTCATATTATTGAAGAGGTTGAACTGCTGGAACACCATGCCCATATGCTCGCGGACCTCATTGATATCGGTCTTGCGGTCGTTGAGGAGGGTATCCTTAAACCAGACCTCGCCGGCCGTGGGAAACTCGAGCAGGTTCATACAGCGCAGGAAGGTGCTCTTCCCGGAGCCGGAGGGACCGACGATGGCGATCTTCTCACCCTTGTTGATCTCATAATTGACGCCGTCGAGCACGACGTTATCGCCAAAGGCTTTCTTTAAATCCTTAACGCGAATCACTCTTAGCCAGCCTCCTCTCAAACACTTTCAGCAACCGGGATAGACCGAGGACGAGCACCAGATAAATCAGCGCGACCACGATCAGCGGCATGAACATCTCAAACGTTGCCGAACGGATCCGGTCGCCGGCTCGGGTCAGGTCATTGATGGCGATGTAACCGACAATGGACGTCTCTTTGAGCAGGGTGATAAACTCATTGCCCAAGGCAGGTAAGATATTTTTGATTGCCTGCGGCAGGATGATGCTGCGCATGGTCTGTACGCGTGAGAGTCCGAGCGAACGGCCCGCCTCCATCTGGCCTCGATCCACCGAGTTGATACCGCCACGTATGGTCTCCGCCACATAGGCACCGGAGTTGATTCCGAAGGACAGCATGGCAACAGGGACGCCGCTGTCCGCGCTGGCAAATACAACATAATACATGATCAACAGCTGTACAAGCATGGGAGTTCCGCGGATGACGGTAATGTAAATGCCGGTGATCGCATTGACAATCCGTGCAACGGCTTTTGAAAACTTGTTTGCCAGTGGATTCTCCAGGCTGGAGGCGGAGAATACGCGGGCGATTGCCACCAGCGCGCCGATGGCGACACCGATCAGCGTGGATACCAACGCGATCAGCAGGGTGTTCCCCAGGCCGCGCAGGATCAGCTCCCAGCGGTCCTGCTGAATAAAGCAGCGGGTGAAGCTATTGACCAGATCCTGCCAGGTCTCAGAGAGCGTCAAAAGCTGGAAATTCATGGTTCCACTCCTTTCCCTGATAAAACAGTAATACGCGGCGGGGCGCTGCCGCTCCGCCGCGGAATAAAATGTGTATCTCTGGACTCAATCAGGCCATGGAGTGTTTGTTGATGGACTCCTCCAGCGTGCCGTTGGCCTTAACTTCTGCAATGACCTCGTTGATGAGTGCCAGCAGGGAGGCGGAATCGTCACCCTTCGCGACCGCGATCGCATACTGCTCGTCAGTCTTGCTGCCGTCCGCATAAGTCAGCTCAAAAGTGGTCAGGCCAGCGTCGGGATTCTGAGCGACGAGGCTCTCCGCCGGGAGCTTGTCGATGACGACGGCATCCAGGCGGCCGTTGATCAGCTCCTGAGTCGCCTCCATGGCAGTCTTCATCTGGGAGAGCTCAGCCGGATTATCCTCCAGCACGCCATCCGCAGTTTTTGTGCCGTTTGCATCATATTCGCCATTATTGGCATTGCTAATCAGGATATCGCCCGTGGTGCCGAGCTGGACACCGACGCGCTTGCCCGCGAGATCCTCAACGGTCTTGATATCAGAGCCCGCCGGAACAATGAAATACTGGATGCTGGTGAAGTAGCTGTCGGAGAAATCAACTTTCTCCGCGCGCTCGGGCGTGACTGTCATACCGGCGACACCGATATCGGACTTACCGGTTTCAATCTCGGAGACGATGGTGTCAAAGTCCACATCCTTAACCTCCAGCTTGACGCCGATCTTATCGGCGATTGCCTGTGCGATATCGACGTCCACGCCCACAACATTGCCGTTATCGCCGATGGTCTCGAAGGGCGGGAAGGCCGCATTGGTGGCCATGGTCAGTACGCCCGCAGCCTTAATGCGTGCAAGATGATCGCCCGTAGCGGCATTACCGCTGGGAGACGTGCCTTCTGTCCGTGTTTCCACCGCAGCCGGCAAAGCAGCCGACCATCAGAGCACCGGCCATGATGGCCGTCATGATCTTACCGAATTTTTTCATGTTTACGATCCCCTTTTTCAAAGAGGGCAATAGTGCCCCCATATTTTATTGATTATCCTCATTATACGCATCCGATCATCAAGAATCAAGACTTATTCATAAAAAACTGCGAACTTTGTATTTTTATACAGTTTCAATGTATTTTTCAACCATCCTTTGCATATCCTCGGGGAGCGGCGCTGTAAATTCCAGCCGGCGGCCCGTCACCGGATGAGTGAGCGCCACACGGGCGCAGTGCAGGGCGTGCCGGCC
>USLQ01000106.1 GCA_900555545.1 uncultured Oscillospiraceae bacterium
CGCTCCAGCCGCAATCGCCGCCATGAGCGAGAACCCGAAGACGTTTGGTAAATCCATCGTTCTGTTGGCCCTGGGTGAGGCGGTTGCGCTGTACGGTCTGGTCATCGCCTTTATGATCCTGCTTGGCATAGGCGGGTGACGTGGAGATGCGTTTCCATTTAATCAGTGACAACGTCGATACGCTCGTCGGCCTGCGGCTGGGGGGGATAGATGGTGTAGTCGTGCACGAGCCCGATGAAATTGAGGCAGCGTTAAAGGCGGCCATTGCGGATGAAGATATCGCAATCGTGCTGATTACGGACCGTCTGGTAAAAGCGTGTCAGGATCAGGTGTACAATCTGAAAAAAACACATGATAAACCGCTGATTGTGGAGATTCCGGACCGCCATGGTGCGGGCCGAGTCAGTGACTCCATCACCCGTTATGTACGGGAGGCAATCGGTGTAAAGATTTGAGGTGATCCCCATGGCTGAAAGTGATGCGCGCGTAAACCTCTTTCTGGAGGATATCGATCACGATGCGCTTGAAAAGCGCAATGCCATTGAAGCAGAAGTAAATGAATACATCGGCGCCCAGCTCGCCGCTGAGGAGGAAAAGGCCAAAGCGCAGGCGGAGGTGGTCCTCAGCGCGGAGCGTGATAAGGCGCGCGTGGAGGCGAACAGGCAGTTCGCCGCCGTCAATAACCAGGCGAAGTTTGCGCTCAGCCGGCGGCGTATGGAGATGAAAGAGAGCGTGTTTGAACAGGCGCGGGAGGAACTGCGCAAGTTCGCCGCTTCAGATGCCTATGTCAAATTTTTGAGCGATAGTGTGTCTGCAATGGCCGCTTCAGTTCCCGGTGAGGCCGTCATCTTGGTGCGTGAGCAGGATCTTCCTCTGGCGGATCAGTTGAAGACGGCGTTTGGCAGGGAATGTGCAGTGCAGGCCGATCGTTCCATCAAGCTGGGCGGGTGCAAGATTCAGGATACCACCAATGGCCTGATTGCCGATGATACACTCGAGGTACGGCTGAAAGGGCAGGAGGATTGGTTCCTCGCCCATGCGAAACTGCCGGTGAATATTGCGGAGGAGGTGAGCTGATGGCGGAACAGAATGTGATTTTTGGAATCAATGGACCGGTCGTAACCGTCAAGGGCTCTACGACTCTGAGCATGAGTGAAATGGTCTACGTCGGCCATCAAAAGCTTGTCGGTGAGGTGATCGGCCTGACCCGGGAGATGACAACCATCCAGGTTTACGAGGAGACGACCGGCCTGAAGCCGGGCGAGCCTGTCTATTCTACGGGCGGCCCCATCTCCGTTACCTTGGGCCCTGGCATTATTACGAATATTTTTGATGGTATTGAGCGCCCACTGACGGCGATTGAGGCGGCGTCCGGCGCTTTCATCAGCAGGGGCGCGAATGTCTCCGCCCTTAATGAAGAGAAGGAGTGGGAGGTCACCGTCCTCGTGAAGGAGGGCGATGAGCTCAAGGGCGGCGATATATACGCTACGTGTCCGGAGACGGCGATTGTCACCCACAAAGTGATGGTTCCTCCGAACCTGCGCGGTAAGGTTGTAGCGTGCGTCCCGAATGGTATGTACAAGGTCAATGATACGATTGTCACCCTGCGCGATGAGGACGGCGATACCCATGAGCTGACACTCTGCCAGCGTTGGCCGATCCGTCTTCCACGCCCGGTCGCGGAACGTCTGCCTGCCACGCGCCCGTTGATCACGGGCCAGCGTGTGATTGATACCATGTTTCCGATCGCCAAAGGCGGTGCAGCTGCCATCCCCGGCGGTTTCGGCACCGGTAAGACGATGACCCAGCACCAGCTGGCCAAATGGTGCGATGCGGATATCATCATTTACGTTGGCTGTGGCGAGCGCGGCAATGAGATGACGCAGGTTGTCTCCGAGTTCAGCGAACTGATGGACCCCAAGTCCGGCCGGCCACTGATGGACCGTACCATCCTGATCGCCAATACATCCAATATGCCTGTTGCCGCACGTGAGGCATCCATTTATACCGGCATCACTTTGGCGGAGTACTACCGCGATATGGGATATCATACCGCCCTGATGGCGGATTCCACCTCCCGCTGGGCGGAGGCGTTGCGTGAGATTTCCGGACGGCTGGAGGAGATGCCCGGCGACGAGGGGTTCCCGGCTTATCTGCCTTCCCGCCTGTCCGAGTTCTATGAGCGCGCGGGTTATGTCCAAACGCTCGGCGGTAAGGAGGGCTCCATCTCCGTGATCGGCGCTGTCTCCCCGCAGGGATCCGACTTCTCCGAGCCCGTCACCCAGAACACCAAGCGCTTTACCCGCTGTTTCTGGGCGCTGGATAAGAGCCTCGCGTATGAGCGCCACTATCCGGCCATCAACTGGAACACGAGCTACAGCGAGTATGTGAACGACCTCTCCAAGTGGTATGCCGAAAACGTCGGCGAGAACTTCATGAAGTACCGCGAGGAGATTTCCGCAATCCTGGTGGAGGAGAACAGCCTGATGGAGATCGTCAAACTGATCGGTTCCGATGTTCTCCCGGATGATCAGAAATTGACCATTGAAATCGCCCGCGTGATCCGCGTAGGCTTCCTGCAACAGAATGCTTTCCATCAGGAGGACACCTATGTTCCCATGGAAAAGCAAATGCGCATGATGGAGGTCATCCTGCATCTCTATCACAAGTGTCAGAGTGTCGTGGCGCTTCAGGTGCCCATCTCCAAGATCATTGCCTTGGGTCTGTTTGACAAGCTGGTCAAGATGAAGTACGACATTCCCAACGACAAGCTGGAGCTTTTTGACGGTTACAAGCAGGAGATTGATGAAAAGCTCGCAGTGTTCCTCAAATAAGCCGGTTAGGAGTGAATGGCAAATATGGTACTTGAGCACCTTGGATTAAATGAAATCAACGGTTCACTCGTTGTGCTCGACGGCGTTAAAGGCGCTGCCAATGAGGAACTGGTGGAACTGAAACTGGAGAATGGGTCAAGCCGTGTCGGCCGTATCGTTAAAATTGACGGTGAGCGCGTCGTCATCCAGGTTTTTGAAGGGACACGTGACCTCTCTCTCGTCAATACACAAACGCACTTGACTGGTCATCCGATGGAGATTCCGCTCTCCAAGGAGATCTTAGGCCGTGTGTTCGATGGCCTGGGCCGGCCCATCGACGGCATGGGCGAGGTCTATGCCGAGTGCAGGCGTGATGTCAACGGTGAGCCGATCAATCCGGTCTCCCGGATCTATCCGCGCAATTATATCAATACGGGCATTTCCTCCATTGACGCCCTGGCCACGTTGATCCGCGGCCAGAAGCTGCCAATCTTCTCCGGTTCCGGCATGAAGCACAACGAGCTGGCCGTGCAGATTGTACGTCAGGCGTCAATCGGCGACGACGAGGACTTTGCCATCGTTTTCGCAGCTATGGGCGTCAAGAACGACGTGGCGGAATATTTCCGCACCTCGTTTGAGGAGGCCAACGTTATGGATCGCGTGGTCATGTTCTTGAATTTGTCCAACGATCCCGTCATTGAGCGTATCCTCACCCCCAAATGCGCGCTGACTGCGGCGGAATACCTCGCCTTTGAGAAGAATATGAATATTCTTGTCATTCTGACGGATATGACCTCCTACTGTGAGGCGCTGCGTGAATTCAGCTCCTCCAAGGGGGAGATCCCCGGGCGGAAGGGATTCCCCGGCTATCTGTATTCCGATCTGGCTTCGCTCTATGAGCGTGCAGGCATCGTGAAGGGGAAGAGCGGCTCTGTGACGCAGATCCCGATCCTGACCATGCCCAATGATGATATCACGCACCCGATCCCGGATCTGACCGGCTATATTACGGAGGGGCAGATTGTGCTTGACCGTGAGCTGGATTCCAAGGGAATCTATCCGCCCGTCAGTATCTTGCCGTCCCTGTCCCGCCTGATGAAGGATGGTATCGGTGCAGGCTATACGCGGGATGACCATAATGCTGTCTCCACCCAGCTCTTTGCATCTTATGCCAAGGTGCAGGATGCAAAGGCACTGGCTTCCGTTATTGGTGAGGACGAACTCTCCGAGTCGGACAAAAAGCTGATGGAGTTTGGCCGCGAGTTTGAAAAGCATTTTATCAACCAGGGGTACAATGAGAACAGGACCATCGAGCAAACACTGGATCTCGGTTGGGAGCTGTTATCCATGCTGGATCGCTCCGAGCTGGATCGTGTGGATGACGAGATCCTCGATCAGCATTACCGGCCCAAAAAGGCTTGAGAAAGGGGTGAGCGCAGGTGGCCAAACAGGTATTCCCAACCAAAAGCAATTTAATCAGTACCAGAAAGTCGCTTTCGCTCGCAAAGCTTGGCTATGAGTTGATGGATCGCAAGCGCAACATCCTGGTGCGTGAGATGATGGCGTTGATCGACAAGGCGAATGAAATCCAGGGATCGATCGATTCCCTCTACGCGAGCGCCTATGTGGCCTTGCAGCGTGCGAACGTCACATTGGGAATCTGTGGTGAGGCCGCACAGACCATCCCAATTGACGAGAGCGTTGAATTGGATGCGCGCAGTGTCATGGGGGTGGAGATTCCCATCGTCCGGATCGGCAGTTCGGATGACAGGAAACTGCACTATGGCCTTTATTGCACAAATTCCCAGTTGGATGAGGCGTACTTGCTCTTCGACAAAGTTAAGCATTTGACGGCTGAGCTGGCACAGGTTGAGAACAGTGTCTACCGCCTGGCTGGCGCAATCAAAAAGACCCAAAAGCGCGCGAATGCGCTCCACAATATCATGATCCCGCAGTTTGAGAGTACAATTAAATTTATCAATGAAGCGCTGGAGGAGAAGGAACGCGAGGACTTCTCGCGCCTGAAGGCAATCAAAAGCCAGCGTGAATCATAATGCAGCAGAGCGCCCGGAAAACCGGGCGCTTTTTGTCTTACTTAGGGAGGTATACGAGATGATCCACGCACTGTTTTTTGACTTGGATGGTACGTTGTTGAACAGTGAAAAGAAACTGACTGGCCGCACATTGTCCGCACTGAATGCCTGCCGGGAACGTGGGATCCGCCTGTTTGTGGCTACGG
>USLQ01000107.1 GCA_900555545.1 uncultured Oscillospiraceae bacterium
CGCCAAAAAGTTTGGCCCCCATATATCCGTTGCCAATGGGCAACGCCTCCTGCTCCCACCCGTCATAATCGTTGGCTGCAGGTTTCTGATACCACAGCGTATTTGCATCCCGCGGAGCGCTGGTAAACTTTTGCCGGGGAACAATAAACCAAGCGGCCAATCCTCCAGCAGCAACTGCCGCTGCACTCAGGCAGGATATAACAGTTATCCATACTTTTTTCATGAGATACCCTCCTCTATTTATACATACTAACTATAATATACCCCATCAAAAAAAGCAAGAGTTTGCACAAAAAAATCCTTCTATTACCTGCTTTTCACGTACAAAACAGACGCCCCCTGGTCTCTTACAAATCCGCCGCGGAAAGGCAGCTAAACAGCAGGAAACATCGGCACGGCCAATCACGATCTCCATCCACCAGCTCACCTTGACGCATATTGCGGAACAAGCCCGCATATGAATTACGGATTGAAGCAATCGGGAGGGATCATTTTGAAAGGCATGGTAGAAGAGAGAGCTGTCGAACTGGCCAATTACATCATCCGGCGTCAGACCACCGTACGCGCTGCGGCAAAAGAGTTTGGGATCAGTAAGTCAACTGTTCATATGGATGTGGCCAAGCGCCTGCAAAAAATCAACCCGCAGCTGTACAAGGAGGTAAAGGCCATTCTGGATATCAACAAGGCACAGCGCCATATCCGCGGCGGTCTGGCAACGCAAAAAAAGTACGCGCAGCTACACGAAAAATAGCGAAAAGCTCTCACTCCTTTTCATTTGAAGCGCTTTGTGTTAAAATAAATCTATCTTTTCGGCAGCGGGTGCTGCTCAAAAGTACAATTTGACAGAAAGCCGGTGCTAATAGAATGAAAACAGGATTTATCGGCGCAGGAAATATGGCCGGGGCCATCCTGCGCGGTGCAGTTGCATCTGGGAATTTTAAGCCCGAGGAACTCGGTGCCTTTGATGTGGATGCCGCTAAAACAGCCCAGCTGCAAAGTGAAATCGGAATCCAGCCGTTTGCCTCCGCTGAGGAACTGATACGTACTTGCGACGCGGTCGTACTGGCCGTCAAGCCCAAAATGTTCCCAGCGGTCATCGCGCAGATTCGGGAACTTGTTGCAGAAAAACGGCCGCTGATCCTCTCCATCGCTGCAGGAAAAACAATTGCGGCTATCACAGAGTTTTTTGGATTTGAGCCGGCGCTGGTGCGGGTGATGCCAAATATCAATGCAAAGGCCGGCGCATCCATGAGCGCCTACTGCCCCAATCATCTGGTCAGCACCGGGCAGAAAGCATACGTTGCCCGTCTGCTCGCCTCCTTCGGACGCTGCATGAAACTGGATGAGGAATACTTTCCACTCTTTGGAGTGATTGCAGGCAGCGCACCCGCCTTTGCCTACATGTTCATTGACGCGCTGGCACGGGCCGGCGTCAAGCACGGCATGGCCAAACCGCAGGCGCTTGAAATCGCCGCACAGACGGTGCTCGGGAGTGCCGAGCTAATACTGCGCGGGCAGGAGCACCCTTGGGCGCTGATTGACGCCGTCTGCTCCCCCGGTGGAACTACGATCGAAGGGATCGCCGCCCTGGAAGCGCATGGACTGGACACAGCTGTGATGCGTGCAGTCGATGCTGCGATCGAAAAAGACGCTAAAATTTAAACGATATTGCTTTGTGTAATGCCAGTAACGCCACCGGATGGCGTTACTTTTTTATCGGTCTATCCGCCGCATATACAGCAGTGGATAGGGGGTCCCCTGCCCGTCAAGCGCTGTCCGCCGATAGACACGGAATCCCATGTGCTCATAAAATCCGCGGGCGTCCGGGTTCTGTTCATTGACTGTCAAATGATCGACGGAATAGACATCTATCCCGTGTTGAAGCAGCTCACGGCCCAGCCCCTTCCCCCGTTCCTCCGGGGCGAGAAAAAGCATCTCAAGTGTCTTTCCCTCTACCCCCATGAAGCCGGCGGGAATGCTCCCATTCGCTGCGACAACCAGATGCTGCACCGAGCACAGCGCCTGTGGGACGTATTGCCGGATCTGGCACACCTCCTGATCTGACAAAAACAAATGGGTAGCTCTTACGGAGCGTTCCCATACATCCAACAGGTATTTTAGGAGCATGGGTGAACGCTCCTGTGGCTCAAAAATTTTCAAGTTTTGTCCCTCCGATGATTTTCAAAAATTTATCCCCCCCCACAATCAGAATAGCGGGAATAAAACAAGGGCGATAGAATTCCTATCGCCCTGAAATACGTACCTAATTACTCGCCCGACGGCGACTTTGCCAGATACGCCACATAGATATTCCTGCGCTGTGCATACTGAATAATATCCGAGCTACAGTCACGTGTGTGCGAAAAATAAGTCACGCAGGCAACACTGCGATCTGCCATCCAATGTTTCCGTGAGGTCGCGTTTTGTATCCCCGGATAGATAACAGGATCCAGCACCTGATCCGCCGTCCAACGGATGGCGTCCAGCTTTTGCTTATCTCGAATAGATCTTGGCGCATACTCTTCTGCTGTAGGCTGAATGTAGATCAACTGCACCTTCAGCTCTGGAGCGCGCATCCGAAAACGGATCACCTCTTCCGCCGCAAGCATCTCAAAGCCAGACTCTCCACTGATGAGAAAATCCAAAATGCCCCGGCTTGCAAATTGTTCGAGTACCTCACGCATCTGCTGACGGATCGTGTTGATCCTGTATGCGGGCAATTCCAAATCCCCCACAAAAAAGCAGCCGTGTCGTTCCAACTTTTCCATAAACATCCCCACCTGTACCTCAACTCCCAAATCCGTACATTCAGGAGTGAATAAAATGAATACATGGAAATTTATCAGTAGAAAAATCAGCCTGCTTTGCGCACAACATCAACTCACACTGCGTGATTTGGCGGCGCAGAGCAATCTCTCTGTTTCAACACTGCATAAAATTATCCACGACGAACAAATTCCCAAATTGACCACTATCAAAAAAATCTGTGATGGATTCGGAATCACTCTGAGTGAATTTTTTCAATCAGATGCAAACTGATCCCATCAGATTTGAATGATTCGGTCAAAAAAATAACTTCGCTGCTATATTATACACTTTTTTGCAAAATTACGCAAGTGCGTATACGAAATTGTGGGTAAAACGTTAAACTTTAATATGGGTGATCGTATGGGAGTAAAAGAGGCTGTGGTCCTCAGATTTCAGGAGTTGTGCCGCCTGCGCGAGATCCGGCTGAATGAACTTGCCACCCGTTCCGGCGTCACACCCTCCACAGTATACAGCATGGTAAGCAACCGACGGCACGACATCACCATGGTGACAATTAAAAAATTGTGCGATGGTCTGGACATCTCACTGTCAGAATTTTTTGACAGTCCCCTGTTCAAAAATTTGGAGCAGGAAATTCAGTAGCACGCGTTTGGAATAGCCGCCGGGGTCGGGAAAAACCTGACCCGGCGGCTTTTTCGCTACTTTTTTGCTACTTTTTTGCTTTTATCAGCAGCATCATCGGGCGTCGCAGTTCATCCTTCATTCCCGGTAGATCCATCATCTCCTCAGGTGGAAGCGGTTCTTCCACAGCTTCAAGGCAAAAACCTGCATGCAACAATCCCATAAAAATCTGTGTCAGCGTGTGATGTTGTTTCACCACATTTTTGCCAACAAATACCGTTTCACGTGCGCCTGGTATCAAATAATCATCCACGGGCCAATATAACGCGCGCCCTTTATCATCCCGAATCCACTCCTGGCGGACACCGGCAGTAAAAATGGGATGCTCAATATTCAGGATAAAATGGCCTCCCGGTACGAGTGTTTGATACACCTTCCGATATATTCCCCCTAAATCCTCAATATAATGAAGCACCAAGTTGGAAATGACACAGTCATAGGTCTCCGGCGGATAATGGTAGCGATTCAAATCACAGACAGCATATGTAATTCCGGGGAGTGTGTTCCTTTTTATCGCCTCATCAATCATCCTACTACTGGAATCAATCCCCAAAACACTTGCCGCCCCCTGCTCTGCCGCATAGGCACAGTGCCAGCCATATCCACAACCCAAATCAAGAACTTTTTTGCCTTTTAGGTTTGGGAATAGTTTTTGAAACTGATGCCATTCTCCCGCCCCCGATAACCCCAACTGACTGCGCGTCATCTGCGCATATGCCTGAAAAAAATCCGGATTATCATATAAACTATCGCTCATATTTCTCCTCCCAATTACAACCAGCGTATAAAAGCAGTCTTGTCGCAGCTATTGAATCCGTTATGGCGATAAAAATCAAGTGTTTTTGAATCCTTGGCTCCTGTCATAAGCATCACCTTATAGCAGCCTGCCTTTTTTGCCGCAGTGACCGCCTGTTCAACACAAGCACTTGCTAATCCACGCCCGCGGTACTGCTGATCCGTTACAACATTCTCGATCAATGCATAAGGCCGAAGACCGTGGGTGAGATTCTCGATCATAATACAGCTGCATGAGGAGACTATCTTCCCATCCTGTTCCACCACAAAAATATGATAATCGGGTGACGACACAATCGCATTCCAGATCCGACTCAATGAACTGCTCTGCTCCGGAATATCCGTTTCATGTAGATGAAGATAGAGGTGAAGCAACGCATCCAGATCCTCGTGCCGTACTTCCCGAACCGCTACGCAGGAATAATCATACCGCTGTATCTCCATCCTCACGGTACCAGCCGAATAACGGCGTATCAACTCCGCATAATCACCAGGGGAAAAGGCGCTATCGGATATTAGAATCTCGTAGTCCACCCCACGCAGGGAATGGCCGCAACCGGATGGCAAGAATCCATTGCGCAGATAAAAGTCTCGGCGCCGCCTCCGCTGATGGTAGTTGACTGACTCAGGGATCACCTGTTCAATATCCAGGGCGATGGTCCGATGATCCCCACAATAACCTCGGATCGCGTTGAGGATCTGCGTCCCATAACCATGTGAGCGGAGGGCGTCCTCCACAGCCAGATACATCAGCACCCCCAGATGCTCCCCAAGCAGCAAATAGGCCAAACCACAAAAGCGGCCG
>USLQ01000108.1 GCA_900555545.1 uncultured Oscillospiraceae bacterium
TGTCTCCAAGCTCGATGTGTATGCAGCCTACCGCGCGTTTACCGCATTTATCAAGTATTGATGCGAGAATATGTTCTATAATAAAAAAGTGGAGAGCAGAAGAACTTGCTCTTCACTTTTTGTTTTGAAAATTTACTAATCATGTAAAATTTAACAATGCTTATGGCGTAATCGCTAAGACTGAGTTGGTTTTTGCTCATTAAATTAAATATTATATACTTTAAGATGTTGAGTATCATGTGTACACATTCATGCTATAGGAGGACACCAAGTGAATGATTTGGAACACTTTTTGATGAAGTTAATGGGATGCTCTGTAACACGAAGAATAAAACAAATAAAGCAACCGTATGGAGGATATATCCCGCCGAAGACAATGGTTACTATTTCTATGGGTAAGGGGATAGAAGAACTAAATCCAGAGGAAAACATTCATCCAACTTTGGTTGGGCTTACCGTTGATTATCTAACAAGATTTATGTTGGGAGAAAAACCGGAAAATGCATTTAAAATTTCTATTTTGGGGGCTTATAGAGTAAACGAAATTGCAACAGCCCAAAAACTTATCATGGGAATTAAAGGGATTGATAATAGATCGATAGTCAATGCTACAAAATTATCTGGTTTTGATGTGTGTGTTCGTGCAGGAATTACGGCATATAAACCCATCACTACAATTAAACCCAATAGACCGACAATAAATAATATTAGGCTTATGATAGAAAGAGCACTAAAGTTCTTCGAGCGATATGGCCCTAAAATACTAGATGGATTTACTTTTGAGGGTGGATATACTTATATAGTGAGTTCAGGGGACGGCGATTTCATTACGGAGGACACTTTATGGGATTTTAAGGTTTCCAAATTACCTATAAAAAAAGAACATACTCTCCAGTTGCTAATGTACTGGCGAATGGGACTTCATTCGGTACACCCAGAATTTAAGGCAATAAAATATTTGGGAATATATAATCCTCGTCTAAATTATATTTATAGGATAGCGGTCGCCGACATTCCCATAGAAGTAATTCAAGAAGTTGAGCGCACGGTCATAGGATATAAGAATTAACTATTTGTAAAGACTTGGCCGGGCGCGATGTGCTCGCCAAGTCCGAGTGCCTGTCCGCAGATGTGAACGCGGCGTTTGACCCCACCTTCCCGGATGTCAACGAGCGTCGCAACGCCGCCTACATCAACCACGGTGTGTGCGTAACCAAATACACAGGCTCCCGCGGCAAGGGCGGCACCAATGACGCCAGCGCAGAGTTCATGGGCCGCGTGCGCACCTTCCTGGAGGACGCGGATGTCCTGTGGCAGACGGGTGAGCTCGGCAAGGTCGATGCGGGCGGCGGCGGAACGGTCGCCATGTATATCGCAAATCTCGGCGTGGACGTTGTCGACGTGGGTGTTCCGGTGCTCTCCATGCACGCGCCGTTCGAAGTTGTCTCCAAGCTCGATGTGTATGCAGCCTACCGCGCGTTTACCGCATTTATTGCATATTAAAATCACGGTTTCCTCAACCTGTGGATGTCTCTACATCCATAGGTTTTTTTATTGCAATAATTTTCCACTAAACCGAATATCGTGCTTTTGATTTGTGATAATATATAAATCGTTATCAATTTATATAATTTTATATTTATAATACACAAAATGAACGCTCTATTTTCGTTGTTTGTTCCTATTGTTTTTTGGCGAGACGAAGTATAAAATAGAATCGAATTTAAAAATCAATTTGACCTGTAAGAGAAACAGAGAGCACAGGAAAGCAGTGGTGAGAAATGCTTCCCTGTGCCTTTTTGCATCCGCGAGGGATGTAAAAATATAAAAGCAATCAAAAAGGAGGAAAAGTTATGAAACACAAAAAACGCACATCGGTCTTTTGGCTCTGTATCTCATTGATACTCTGCCTCATCAGCGCCATTGGCGCCTCCGCAGTGCAAACAAATTTTGGGCGCGTGACAGTGCGCGACCTGAAGTTTGAAACAGCCAGCGGGCACCAAATGAGCGCTCTGCTATTCATCCCCGATAGTGCTACATCCGAAACGCCAGCTCCGGCAATTGTGTGCAGCCACGGATGGTACAACAACAGAGAGATGCAGGATTTAAACTATGTCGAGTATGCCCGGCGCGGTTTTGTCGTATTGTCGATCGATATGTATGGCCACGGCGACTCGGAGGATTTACCTGCCAACACCTGGTGGCTTCCGGAAAACAATGCAAACGGCATGTACGATGCCGTTCAAATGATGGCAACACTGCCGTTTGTTGACGCCAGCAGGATTGGCGTAACCGGACACTCGAACGGCGCATTGGCAAGCCGTACAGCTGTTTTGCTCGATAACGAGGCGGACACCCAGCTGATTGCCGCGGCATTGCTTGTCTCCAATGATGCTGTATATCAGGATGATGACGGGAACTACTATAACATGTTCGGGAATCGTGACGCGGGAATTGTCGCCTGCCAGTATGATGAATTTTTCCATCGTGTAAAGCAGGAGGATGGCTCACGCAGCGCACCGCGCGACTATATCCATCAGTCAACCGCACAGTCCTTCCTGTATTTTGGTCAGGATCCTACCGGGTTGGCGGAGCGCGACAGTTATACGATGTACACCCAGCAGGTGGATGGACAAGAGGCAATCCGCGTTATCTATAACCCTGCCATTATCCACCCATGGGCCCACTTTTCTTCGAGTGTAGTGGCGTCAAGCCTGGAATTTTTCGACAACGCTTTGGGTGCCCCTACCGCTATTGACTACGGCAATCAGATTTGGCAGGTTAAAGTGGCGTTTAATGCCCTGGGTCTGATCGGATTTGTGATGTTTGTCATTAGCCTGACAAAGGTGCTGGTAAACACAAAGGTATTTGCGTCACTAAAAGCGCAGCAGGAGGTTCTGCCTGCTCCCGCTCCATCCGGCAAGGCCAAGGCCTGGTTCTGGGTCAGCGGTGTTTTGGCCACGCTGTTCAGCATTCTGGTCTATATGTTTACCTACACACCGCTAAGCGCTCATGTTCCCTCATTTGTGCCCCAGGTCGCACCCCTCTATATCGGGCTGTGGAGTGCAGCTTGCGGTCTGTTTGCACTGCTGATGATTTGGATTGGGAACAAAGTAACCGGGCAGCGGCCGGATCTGCGCGCCAACGGCGTAAAGATCAGCCTGAAGCAGTTGGGGTTGACCATTGTACTGGCCCTGGTGGTCGCCGTGGCAGCTTACGGCCTGGTATTCGCAGCTGATTATTTCTTTAAGACGGACTTCCGCATCTGGGTGCTGACTCTCAGGGCGTTTGACGTCAATAAGCTGCCCATCATCCTGATGTATCTGCCGCTCTTCCTGCTGTACTATATTCCGAATTCCATCTCCGTCAACAGCTATAATTACTTCCAGATGGGGAAACGCCCATGGATCAATACGGCGGCAAACGTCCTGTTCAACGTGCTGGCAAGCGCCATTATGATTGTCGGGATCTATACCTGCTTCTTCATCACCGGCCATCTGCCAAACGAGTACATTTCCGGTTTTGGCGGCAGTATCATTGGCATCTGGCTATTCCCGATCGTCATTATTCTGGGTGTGGCCGCAGGTGTATCCCGTAAGATCTATCGTGCAACCCGCAATCCGTATTTGGCCGGAATCATCATGGCGCTTCTTGTCACGACTATGAGCTGCACGAACACCCTTACGCAGTTATAATCTTCACAATTAAAACAGCTATTCAATACCCCTGTGCGGTAAACGCAGGTTAATTACCGCTGCTGCACGAACGGCAGGCCATCCCGAGCTTCAGGATGGCCTGTTTTCATAAATGCTCAATGGCCTTTTTTCACAGGATCCGCCGCACAACCAGCATTACCATACCCACCCAATTTGTTGGAGAACTTTTATTCATTTTCGGAGGCGCGGACAGGCCAGGTCTTTTTACTGGTAAAAAAAATAAAAGTATGATAAAATAGGTGTTATCCTGATTGAATGGTGAGAAATATGCAAGACAAGTATAAATCCAAAATCGATTGGTGGTTCCATGTGGCCATGGCGCTGTATATCGTGTTTATGATCGCACTGTTTGTCTCCACGGCCTATGTGGAGCCGCCCTATAATTCCAGCTGTGCATGGACCTTTGTGGTGCTGCTGATCTTTTTCCTGGCGCTGCTGCTCCCCTCCTACCTGTTTACCTACTATGTGTTTGAGGAGAACGGGCTGCGCATCCGCTCCGGCTGGGGGCGCGGGCGGTTTATCCCGTACTGCGACATCATCTCCTGCCTGCCGCAGACCCATCGCTCGCAGGACTCCGCCGCCCCCTCCAAGGAGCGGCTGACCGTCACCTACCGCAAAAAGGGCAATGAAAAAACGATCAGCATCTCCCCAAAGGAACAGTACGCCTTTATGGGAGAGCTGGATATGCGGAAAAAGGGAAAAACCGAAAAATAAAGGAAGAGAGAGGGGAGACGCGGTATGACGGACATCGAACAGCTGAGACCCATCCGCCATTGCGGCACGCAACCGATTCAAACGGAGCGTCTGCTCCTGCGCAAATTCGTCCGGGAGGATGCGGCGGACATGTTCAAGTGGGCATCGAATCCCGAGGTTGTCCGCTACCTCTCCTATTCCCCGCATCAGTCGCTGAAGGAATCCCAGAAGATCCTGAAATCATGGATATCTGCCTACCGCGATCCCGCGGCGTACAACTGGGCGATTGAATTGGGCGGAAAAGTCATCGGCAGCATCAACGTGGTTACGCAGGATGACGCATGCCACACCTGCCATCTGGGCTGGCAGATCGATGTCCCCTATTGGAATCAGGGGATCATGACGGAGGCGGCCCGCGCTGTGATCGATTTTCTCTTTGACCGGGTTGGGTATGACCGGATCACCTCCGGGCACGATGTGCGGAACGCTGGCTCCGGGCGCGTAATGCAAAAGGTTGGCATGACGCTGGAGGGCACTTTTCGGCGCTGCTGCTATCAAAAGGACGGCAGCATTGGGGATAAAAACTATTACGCTATCCTGAGATCCGAGTGGGAAAAACGAAAG
>USLQ01000109.1 GCA_900555545.1 uncultured Oscillospiraceae bacterium
GGTGGAGTTGTAGACGGTGGTGCCGGCCTTCAGGCTACCGGAATACATCCGGAAGAAGCCGAGCTTGCCGACGAACGGATCCGTCGCAATCTTGAATGCGAGGGCCGCAAAGGGCGCATTCTCAGAGGACTCGCGAACCTCCTCCTCGCCTGTCTCAGGATTGATACCCTTAATTGCGGGAACGTCAACCGGGGACGGCATGTAATCGACAACAGCATCCAGAAGCTTCTGAACACCCTTGTTCTTATAGGAAGTACCGCAGACTACCGGTACCATCGTGTTGGCGATGGTGGACTTGCGGATGGTCCTCTTGATCTCCTCTTTGGTCAGCTCTTCGCCCTCAAGATACTTCTCAAGAAGGGCGTCGTCCTGCTCAGCGACGTGCTCGAGTAGTTCGTTGTGGTACTTCTCCGCGAGCTCGCGCATATCCTCGGGGATCTCCTCGACACGCATATCCAGGCCCTTATCGTCATAGTAGACGTCTGCGGTCATATCGATCAAGTCGATGATGCCACGGAACGTATCCTCTGAGCCGATGGGCAGCTGAATCGGGACGGCATTGCACTTCAGCCTGTCCTTCATCATGTCGAGAACGTTGTAAAAGTCCGCGCCCATGATATCCATCTTGTTGACGTAGACCATGCGCGGAACCTTGTATTTGTCAGCCTGACGCCAAACGGTCTCAGACTGGGGTTCAACACCGCCCTTTGCACACAGAACTGTCACAGAGCCGTCGAGCACGCGCAGGGAGCGCTCGACCTCAACCGTGAAATCCACGTGGCCGGGGGTATCGATGATGTTAATTCGATGATCTTTCCAGTAACAAGTGGTAGCCGCAGAAGTGATGGTAATACCACGCTCCTGCTCCTGCTCCATCCAGTCCATGGTGGCAGAACCCTCATGGGTCTCACCGATCTTGTGGTTGATACCGGTATAGAACAGGATACGCTCAGTCGTCGTCGTTTTACCGGCGTCGATATGAGCCATGATACCAATGTTTCTGGTACGCTCAAGCGGTTCCTTTCTGGGCATAATAACCTCCATTTTGCCGCATAGCGGCGATTGTTAAACGTGCTTGATGGGCGGCAATTACCACCTGTAATGGGCAAACGCCTTGTTTGCCTCTGCCATCTTGTGCGTATCCTCGCGCTTCTTAAAAGCGCCGCCGGTGCTGTTGACGGCATCCATGATCTCGTTGGCAAGGCGCTCCTTCATGGTACGCTCCGAGCGCTGGCGGCTGTACGCTGTGATCCAGCGCAGGCCGAGCGTCTGACGGCGCTCCGGACGGACCTCCATGGGGACCTGATAGGTCGCACCGCCGACACGGCGAGCCTTGACCTCGAGCTGCGGCATGACATTCTCCATCGCCTGCTCAAAGACATCCAGGGGTTCGTTACCCGTCTTCTCTTTGATGATGTCAAACGCATCATAGACGATCTTCTGGGCAACGCCCTTCTTACCGTCGTACATCACGCTGTTGATCAAACGCGTGACCATCTTGGAATTGTAAAGCGGATCCGGCAAAACATCACGTTTTGCTGTCTGGCCTCTTCTTGGCACTTCGCTTCCCTCCTTCATAATAATGATATCATCGGTACTCGAGTGAAATGTTCCCGTGGCGCCAATGTCAGAGGCTATCTATATGATAAAATCCTCTCACATTGAACTGCAAGATAGAATCATTACTCTTATTTCTTAGATGCCTTCGGGCGCTTCGCACCATACTTGGAGCGTGCCTGCATCCTGCCGGAAACACCCTGCGTATCAAGCGTACCGCGGATGATGTGGTAACGCACGCCGGGCAGATCCTTAACACGGCCGCCCCTGATCAGGACGACGCTGTGCTCCTGGAGATTGTGGCCGACACCCGGAATATAGGCGGAAACCTCGATTCCGTTGGAAAGACGGACCCTGGCGATCTTACGCATCGCGGAGTTCGGCTTCTTGGGGGTCGCTGTTTTGACAGCTGTGCAGACGCCGCGCTTCTGTGGGGAATCATTATCCGTAAGAACATTCTTCTTGGAGTTGAGACCCTTGAGCAGAGCGGGAGCCTTCGACTTTTTCTCCACTGTTTCCCTGCCGTTTCTGACAAGCTGGTTAAAGGTTGGCAAATCGTTCACCTCCTGCAAAAAGTAAATATGTGATAGGGGATATCCCCTGGATCACCAAAATGGAAAAACCCCACACAGTTAAGTATTTTATCACGAATAAAAGACCTTTGTCAATATTGTTTGTCTGTCGGATGGTAGAATCTTAGGGCTGATAACCGCCCTGGAACTGCCAAGATGCATAAAACAGGCGCGATCCCACCGGTACCACCGGCTATGGACCGCGCCTGAACACAGTGCGTAGGGTTTATTCGATCACTTCGTCACCCGGCTCAACCTGCGGAGTGGTGCTGATCACCTTGACGTCGGCATAGCATTTCATGCCGGTACCGGAGGGGAGCAGCTTGCCGATAATAACGTTCTCCTTCAGGCCAATGAGCGGATCGCTCTTGCCCTTGATGGCGGCGTCGGTGAGGACGCGTGTCGTCTCCTGGAAGGAAGCGGCGGACAGGAAGGATTCCGTGGCGAGGGAGGCCTTCGTAATACCGAGCAGGACGTGCTCCACCTGAGCATGCTGGAGCTCCTTACCCTCCGCTTCGTTGATCTCGTCAATATGCTCATTGGCGGCGATAAAGTCGCTCTTTTCGATTGTCGAGCCCGGGAGCAAGTCAGTGTCTCCGGCATCGGAAACCTTGACCTTCTTCATCATCTGGCGGACAATGACCTCAATGTGCTTATCGTTGATATCAACACCCTGCATCCGGTACACACGCTGGACCTCGCGGATCAGGTAATCGTGTACCGCATCGACGCCGCGGATCGCAAGGACATCATGCGGGTTGACGGATCCCTCAGTGAGCATATCGCCCTTCTCCACCATCTGGCCCTCTTCCACGCGCAGGCGCGAACCATAGGGGATCAGATAGCTGCGCTCGTCGGCCTCATCCTGGCTGGTGATGACCACATGCCGGCTCTTCTTAATCTCGCGGAAGGAGACCTTACCGCTGATCTCACTGAGAATGGCCAGGTGCTTCGGACGGCGGGCCTCAAAGAGCTCCTCAACGCGGGGAAGACCCTGTGTGATATCGGAGTCGGACGTAACACCGCCGGTATGGAACGTACGCATAGTCAGCTGCGTACCGGGCTCACCGATAGACTGTGCAGCGATGATACCAACGGCCTCGCCCACGGTGACCGGGCTGCCGGTCGCCAGGTTGGAGCCGTAGCACTTGATGCAGACGCCATGCTTGGAACGGCAGGTCAACAGAGAGCGGATCTTGATGCGATCCATGCCCATGCGGTCCATAGCCGCCTTGACGCGGACGGCGTCGTCCTCCGTCATCATGCGGTCACAGCTCATGATAAGTTCCCCGGTCTCACCATCGACAAAGTCATGGAGCAGATAGCGTCCGGTCAGACGCTCAGTGAGCTCTTCAATGACCTCATTGCCATCCTTGATGTCATAGACGTCAATACCCTCTTTGCAGTGGCAGTCCTCCTCACGGATGATGACCTCCTGCGAGACGTCGACCAAGCGGCGGGTCAGGTAACCAGAGTCCGCCGTACGCAACGCCGTATCGGCCAATCCCTTGCGGGCGCCGCGGGAAGAGATGAAGTATTCAAGTACCGTCAGGCCCTCGCGGTAGTTCGCGCGGATGGGGACCTCGATCGTACGGCCGGCCGTGTTCGCGATCAGGCCGCGCATACCGGCCAGCTGGCGCAGCTGGCTCTCCGAACCACGGGCGCCGGAGTTGACCATCATGTAGATGGGGTTATACTGATCAAAGCCTTTAGTCAAGGCGTCGGAGACCTTCTTGGTGCAGTCCTCCCACACGCTGATCACGTGGCGGGAGCGCTCTGCATCGCTGATAAAACCGCGGCGGTAGTTGGCTGTGATCTTATCGACCTTGGCCTCGGCCTCGGCGAGGTAATCCGCCTTCTCCGCGGGGATGATGGCGTCGCACACGGCAACGGTGATCCCGCTAATGGTGGAGTACTTATACCCCTGCGCCTTGACATCATCGAGCATCTTGGCTGTGACAGAGGTGCCGTGCACCTTGATGCAGCGGTCGATGATCTTTCCGAGCATCTTTTTGTTGACCAGGAAGTCGGCCTCCAGCTTGAAGGCATTCTCCGGATCGCTGCGGTCGACAAAGCCCAGATCCTGCGGAATCGGATTGTTGAAAATCACGCGGCCCAGGGTAGTCTCAACCAGTTTGGAGACCGTTTTGCCCTCGATCTCGCGCGTCATACGGATCTTGCACAGCGCATGGAGCTCCAGGCTCCCCTCCTCATAGGCCATAATCGCCTCGTTGACGTCGCGGAAGACTTTGCCTTCACCCTTTTCGCCCTCTTTGATAAGCGTCAGATAGTAGGAACCCAGAACCATATCCTGCGTGGGAACGGTGACGGGCTTACCATCGGAGGGCTTGAGCAGGTTGTTGGCAGCAAGCATGAGGAAGCGCGCCTCCGCCTGCGCCTCAACAGACAGCGGGACATGCACAGCCATCTGGTCGCCGTCGAAGTCGGCGTTAAACGCCGTACAGACGAGCGGATGCAGCTTGATGGCACGGCCCTCCACAAGGACCGGCTCGAATGCCTGGATACCCAAGCGGTGCAGCGTAGGCGCACGGTTGAGCATGACCGGGTGATCCTTGATGACAACCTCCAGCGCATCCCAAACCTCAACGTTGGAGCGCTCAACCATCTTGCGGGCAGATTTGATGTTGCCCGCCACGCCAGTCTCCACCAAGCGCTTCATGACAAACGGTTTAAACAGCTCAAGCGCCATCTCCTTGGGCAGGCCGCACTGATAGATTTTCAGTTCGGGACCGACGACGATAACGGAACGGCCGGAATAGTCGACGCGCTTACCGAGCAGGTTCTGGCGGAAACGGCCCTGCTTACCCTTGAGCATATCCGACAGCGACTTGAGCGGTCGGTTGTTCGGA
>USLQ01000110.1 GCA_900555545.1 uncultured Oscillospiraceae bacterium
CCGCCGATGCCCTTTAAAATTCTTGCGTTTTGAATCACAGTCTGCTTCATGGTCAGTCCGCACGCTTTGTCGTCAGGGCAATTGTAGCGCCTGCCTCTGCGGAGTTCGGACTGAAGGATTCAACAATCGCGTTGTCATCCTCTGGGCCGTTTGCAACCGTATAGTGCAGACCATTTTCTTCGAGGATCTCCTTGGCCTCGCCGAGCGTCTTGCCGACCAGACCGAGCTTGGATACGTCAATCTCCTCACCGGCATTTCCTGAATAGCTGCTGTCGTAATTGCCATTGTAAGTTTCCCTGTCAAAGCTGATTTCAGCCGTATAATAGAGCTGTCCGTTAATCTTGATGGAAAGAGTCCCCGTACCGGTCCCCGTCACCGCATAGCTCATGCTCCCGCCATTGAGCATAACGGTTTCCTCTTTAATCTGGCTATTGTTCAAGAAGTACTGAATACGGCCATCGATGTTATTTTCATCGGGCAGCTTGTATCGAACCGTAACCGTTTTTTCCTGGGCTGCTTCTGTCGCGCCCTTACCGCTGGAGACAATAACGGAAATTGTGCTCCCCTTGGAAATCGTAGCGTCCTCCGTGAAAACCGGATTCTGCGAGATGATCTGATTTTCCGGAACCGTCGCGTCGTCAACCACCTTGGAATCGACCTTTAGCTCCAAGCTCTCGGCGAGTGCAGTCGCCTTGTCCAGCTGCATCCCGACAAGGTTCGGAAGCTCAACTTTGGACTCATCCTTACCGTTGTTAATATAAATTGTAATCCGGGCATCCGGTGACGCATCGGAATTCTTGGCCGGATCCGTGCGGATGACCTGGTTCACCTCGACATCCTCACTGAACTCATAGCTGACGGCAATATTGTTAAATCCGGAATTGCGCAGCGCCTGACGCGCACTCGCCTCATCTTTTCCAGTCACATCCGGTACGGTAATGGGCTGTGAAGAGGAGGCCAGCGTGAGCGTGATCTTTTGCGTCTCGGGATCGATCTTACGGCCCGCAGGCGGATCCTGCTCCATGACTGTGCCCTCCTCCTGTGAGGTGGAGTACTCATACTGGGTTTCAAACTGGAAGTCCTTAAATTCTTCGTTATCCAGAATATCCTCTTCGTAGTTCAAATTCAGGAAATTGGGAACCGCGACACTACCGCCGGAGAATCCGCCCATGGCCGCGACAATAATCAGAACAATTGCCACAACGGCCACGACCGCGCCGGCCACGCCGGAGACGATCGCGATCGTCTTTTTTCTCTTGGCCAACTGGGCATCGGAGCTGTATGCCTCCTCCGCAGCGGGCTCCTCTTCCCCGCTGCGTGGAACGGCCAACCCAGCTGCTCCCGTAGGAACAAATTTGGTGGGTTCCTTATCGACAAAGCAGGTGTAGTCAAAGGTCACAGCAGGATTGCGTTTGAGCTCGTCGAGATCCATGAGCATCTCGGCCGCGGACTGGTAGCGATCCTCCACGTTTTTCTCCATCGCGTGCATGGTGATCTGCTCCAGACCGACCGGAATCATCGGATTGAGTTCGCGCGGCTTTTTGGGATCGGCCTGCAGCTGCATGATGGCGACTGATACAGCGCTCTCCGACTGGAAAGGCAACTGACCCGTGATCATCTCGTATAGCACAACGCCCACGGAGTAGATATCCGCCTTGTTATCCGTCACCTCTCCACGCGCCTGTTCCGGGCTGATATAGTGGACGGAACCGATGGCGGATTCCGTCATGGTCTTTGTCTCATTCCGGCTGAAACGTGCAATACCGAAGTCAGCCACCTTGATATTCCCATTGGGGAGCAACATGATATTCTGCGGTTTAATATCGCGATGGATAATCCCCTTATCATGTGCATGCTGGAGCGCACGCAAAATCTGGGTGGTAAAATGAACGGCCTCTTTCCAGTCGATCACCTTTTGCTGCTCGATGTACTCCTTGAGCGTGATGCCGTCCACATATTCCATGACAATGTACTGGAGACGGTCCCCAAAGCTGACGTCATACACCTTTACAATATTGGGATGGGAGAGTACGGCGATCGCCTTGGATTCGTTTTTAAAGCGCCGGCGAAAGTCCTCGTTGGCCAAATATTCTTCCTTCAAAATCTTGACCGCAACAATCCGGTCGTCAATGTTGTCATAGGCTTTATAGACGACAGCCATGCCGCCAACCCCTATGAGCTCCTGGATCTCATAGCGTCCATCCAAACGTTTTCCTACATAGTTCTCCAAAGGATTTACCTCCTATCTCTGATCAGCAACTGATCGCAACAACGGTGATGTTATCACCGCCGCCATTGGAATTTGCCCTTTTTATCAATTCATCGGCGAGCTCGTAATAGCTGTGATGCCGGGTGACATCCACAATATCGCTGTCGCTGATGTAATTGCTCAGACCATCGGTACAGATCATCAGCACATCTCCCTCGGAGATTGTCTCCTCGGAAAATTCGGCATTGATCTGTGCGCTGACTCCCAGGGCACGTGTGATCACATTCTTACGCGGATGCGTACGTGCCTCCTCCTCCGTCAGGCGTCCGGTTTCCACCAACTCCTGCACCATGGAGTGATCCCGCGTCAACTGGCGGATCTCTCCGCCGGAGAGCATATAGGCCCGGGAGTCCCCTGCGTGCGATATATACGCGACGCCGCCGGCGACTATTACAGCCACCACGGTGGTCCCCATTCCATGGAGCAGCTCGTTGGAACAGGCCATCTCATAGATGGTGCTGTTCGCCGCCGCAATGGCACAGTCGAGCATATTCTTGACCGATTTGGCGCCCATGCCCTCCCGATAGCTGGATGTGATCTGCTCGGAGATCGTCTTGACCGCGACGGAACTGGCCACATCGCCCCCTGACGCCCCTCCCATGCCGTCACAAACGACGGCCCAGGCGGCCCCCACAGGCAACTCACCCGCAGCATAGGCATCCTGGTTCATACTGCGGACCAGACCAGTGTCAGTCTTGGCTACGATTCGCATTCCGATCGCTCCCCCTTTCGATTTCCTCCCTGTGAGAACGGCGCAATTGACCGCAGGAGGCGTTTATATCAGAGCCGAGGGACCGGCGCACGGTCACGTTGATCCCACGCTGCTCTAAAATACGGATAAAGGATTGCAGCCTGCCCCTGTCGCTCTTGACAAAGTCGCGCTCCCGGACGGAATTGACCGGGATCAGGTTGACGTGGCAGAGCATCCCTTTTAGCAGCCCTGCCAGTTGAGCGGCGCACGCGTCGCTGTCATTGATACCGCGGATCATCGCATACTCAAACGAGATACGGCGCCCAGTTGTGCGGATATAGCGCCTGCAGGCATCTATCAGCTCGGAGACATGCCACCGCCTGTTGACGGGCATCAGACTGCTGCGGATCTCGTCATTCGGGGCATGGAGCGAAACGGAAAGAGTCAATTGTAATTTTAAGGCGGCCAGCCTGTCCATCTGCGGGACGAGGCCACACGTGGAGAGCGAAATATTGCGCATACTGATGTTGAGACCCGCCTCACAGCTGACCAGATTCAGGAACCGGACAACATTCTCAAAGTTGTCGAGCGGTTCCCCCATCCCCATCAATACCACATGGGAGATGCGCACCTGACGGTCCTGCTGGGCGGCATGGATCTGATAGAGGATCTCACCGGCCGTGAGATCACGCTCCTTGCCGGAGAGAGTAGAGGCGCAAAACCTGCATCCCATATTGCAGCCGACCTGCGTAGAGACACAGAGCGTATACCCGTACTTGTACTCCATCAAAACGCTCTCAATAAAACTGCCATCGTGCAGTTTAAAGAGGTATTTAACTGTATTATCATACTCTGAAATCAGCTTTTTTTCAATAGTACAGGCAAAAATGTCATACTTTTGATACAATTTCAGGCGCAGATCCTTCGAGATGTTGGTCATCTGATCGTAGCTGGACACACCGGAGCGCTGCAGCCAAGTGAAAATTTGCCCGGCGCGGTATTTCGGCTCTCCCAGCTCTCGGACGGCATCCTCGAGCTCCGCCAGCGTCATCGAATTGATATCCTGCAAGCTGGTTCACCTCACTTTCTCCAAAACGGCTGCAAAGAATCCGTTTCCTCCAAAGTCCTGCGGCAAAAAGGTCATCATCCCGCCTGCCGTAATCCGAGCCCGGCTGTACCGCGCCGGGAGGAGTGAAAACTCGGGGTGCGACTCCAAAAAGGCCGTACAGACGTCCTCATTTTCGGCCGGATTCAGCGTGCAGGTGGAATAGACAAGCCGCCCGCCGCGAACGACCAGCCGGGCAGACTGCTCCAGAATGGCATATTGCACGGCAGACAGTTCGTCAGATAAAAATGTAGTCTTGTAGCGCAGCTCCGGTTTGGAGGCAATATCCCCCAGCCCGGAGCACGGCACGTCGCACAGCACGCGGTCGAAGGGATCTTCCTCAGCCTGCTGCGACGCCGCATCCCGTACTGCGGCCCTGATTATCCCGATCCCCAGGCGTTGGGCACCGCGTTCGATCAATTTGATCCGGTGCGGATGAAGATCGAAGGAGGCGAGATGGCCTTGATTTTCCATCATCTGAGCCAATGTAAAGGATTTTCCGCCCGGGGCGGCGCAGACATCCGCCACCCGCATCCCGGGCCGCACGTCAAGCAGGGCGGCACAGATCTGTGAGGGAATCCCCTGAACATGGAAAAGGCCCTCCCGGTAAGCCCGCAGGTGCTCGAGCGCACCGCTGTGGGCGACACGGAGCGTATTGGGCATGCCTTCCACCTGCTCTGCCTCCACCTGCTCACGATGCAGCGATTCGATCAACTGACTGGCTGTTGTCCGCAGGGTATTCACGCGCAAATATGTATCAGTCCCGCCGAAGGAAGACTCCAGTATTCCGCGGGCCGTCTCCTCGCCGTAGGCATCTACCCACAGATCAATCAGCGCCTGCGGGCAGGAATAGCGCACCGTCCAACCGGCGGTACGCCATGTTCCGTCATCCTCCGCCACCTTACGCAGCACTGCATTGATCATCCCGGCGGC
>USLQ01000111.1 GCA_900555545.1 uncultured Oscillospiraceae bacterium
TCTTTGGTGGTGATGCTGAAAATGAAAAAAACGGATGGAAAAGTAATTGGTGAGCAAATCCGCCAGCGGCGAATGGAACTGGGCTATACGCAGGAAAAGCTCGCAGAGCTCTGCGGTGTCTCCACCTCCTACCTGGGGCACATCGAACGGGGCAGCCGCCTGATGTCTGTCAGTATGCTGGTGATCCTGTCGGATGTACTGAAAATCAGCACGGACAGAATCCTTTTTAATTCTTTTACAGATCAGGCCGAATGGTCGCATATTCAGTCTTTGGTGGAGAGCGCCTCTCCTCAAAAAAAACAGGCTTTTTTCAAAGCAGTTCGAATTTTAGCCGAAAATATCGAAAAATTATAAAGGGTCCCTCCTTCCAAACCCTGAAAGGAGAGACCCTGTTTTATATTCGTTGGATTGCCTTCGATCCGAAAAAGGAAAAATCTCACAGCCAAAGGAAGCGATGTGCATTGATTTTTTGCATTCGCCGCATTACAATTTAAAAGGATCCGGAAGGGGGCAAAGCATGAGGGTTAACGTATATGATTTTGACAACACGATCTATCGGGGGGAATCGCTGGTAGACTTTATTCTCTACTATATGCGCCGGGATCCGAAGATCTGGCCGCACCTGCCGCGCCTGGCTGTGATTGGGATCCGTGATGCCCTCCACCTGTTTACTGTGGAACAGGCAATCGGCGCCTACGCCGCTTTTTTGGAGGGATACTACGTCCATCTGGGCGATCTGACTGCGCGCGTCTGCGACTTTTGGGACCGGAACGAGAAAAAGATCAAGCCCTGGTATGGGACTGTGCGCCGCGAGGACGACATCATCATCTCCGGGACGACTGATTTTATTCTGGACGAGATCATGAAGCGGATGGGCATCCAGCGCTATATCGGATCCAGCATTGATCCGCAGACCGGTAAATTCCGCCGCCTGTGCTTTATGGAGAACAAGGTGACCGCCCTGCGTGAGCTCTACCCGGGTACAGAGATTGCCAATTTTTATACAGACTCCATGAATGACCGCGCGATGATGGATATCTCCGAGCATGTCTTCCTGGTGCAGGGGGACCGGATCAAACAAATCAAATAGTCCAAAGCGCCCCGGCTGACTAACCGGGGCGCTTATTGCATGATATCAGGTTTATTCTTCAGCAGCCTTTTTCCGCCGGCGTGCCATCATGACGATGTTAAGCGCCACATAGACGGCAAGGGCCGCCACCGTGAGCCAGACGCCAATACCGATCTGGCACGAGGCGATATTCAGGCCGATCAGCCCGGAACTGGTATAAACATTAACATAGAGTAGCGCCGCCGCCACCGTTGCCGCCAGCGCTCCCAGTGCAAAGAGAATGTTCCGCAGCTCCCCATGTTTGGTGTAGGAGAACGCCACCGACAGGATCAGCAGTGCCGCAAACACCGCAGCCAGCAGCAGGCAGCCGATATAGAGGTAGGTCTGCATCGGGATCGAGGACAGCGCTGCCACTTCACCCAGTGCTCCGAGCGCCGTAAAGTTTGTACTAAAAATACTCATTACAGCGGTGATGCCGTTGATAGACTTTACGCCCTCATCCACAAATGGGAACGTGAGCTGTGTCTGGAACAGCGGCAGCAGGGCCAGCAACACCAGCGGGACAAAGGCCCAGATCAGCCGGATGACGGGCAGCGGCCCCTGAATGGTAGCCCCCTTGAGCCGGACGAGCCAGCGGCTGAGCGCCTCCCACTCTGCCTCCGCTTTCAACGCATCCTGTTCGAGGCGTTCCTCCGCGTTATAGTACACCAGATTGACCCCGCAGTGCGGGCAATTCTGTTTTAAGTAGAGCGGATTCAGCTTGCCGCCGCACTTAGGACATTTATTTGCCATTCTGCTCCGCCTCCTGTCCGTCATTCTGGCCTGCCGCCATCTCCGTGACCTCTTCCGCCAGCTCTTCGCGGCGTTCGGTGAGATCGTCACGGATCTTTTTCATCGTCTTTCCGTCGAGTTTATAGAAGATATAGGGCAGTAGGCCAATCAGGCTGAAAATACCTGTCAGGATCGTGAAAAACGCCCAGATCCCGCGCTGTGTGCCCATGGACTGGACGACCACCTGGCCGTTGACGGCCGTCTGGTAGCCAATGAGCGCCAGGGCCGCCGTGCCAAAGGACTTGGACATGGAACCCGTGAACTTGCCGGTAAAGGTCAGCACGGAGAAACTCATACCCTCGTTGCGCTTGCCGGTCTTCCACTCCATATAGTCGACCGTGTCGCCGATCATCTCCGTGGGAATGATCATATCCACCGCGTTAAAGAGCGCGTAGATCGTCCCGCGGACGACGATGATGATGCTGAGCACCACCGTATTGTGCAGGAAGCCGAGGCCGATAAAGAAGCACGCCGCATTCAGCACCGCGCGGAACACGGTGGAAAAGATCAGAACCTGCTTATTATCCATCCGCTTTTTCAGAATGGGGACGACCGCATAACTCAAAAATCCGGTGATCGCCCCCGGGACGCCCAGGATAATCCCCAGAGATGCGGAGCCGAGGACGTCGATATACAGATAGTTCTGGAAGGTATTCCAGATGCCGCCCAAACAGCCAAACACATTGGCCAGTACGATGATCAGCAGCGGCTTGTTGTGGATCAGGCTTTTGAAGCCGTCGAGCAGCTGCGGGTCATCTATCGGCTGTAAAATACGTTCTTTACAGCAGATCCCGCTCAGCGAGAAGAGCCCCATACCCAAAACGGATACGACCAACCCCAACACGGCGAACGCCTGCGGCAGCGTAAAGGACGAATTGCCCGATTTGACCCAGTCGATCACCGGCGCAATTACCAGCCCCGGAATCCCGCCGATAATGGAGGAGATAAACCGCGCGGACCCGATTGTCTTGGAGCGGTCGAGCGGATTGGGCGAGATAGAGGCCGACAGACCCCAGAAGGGCACATCGCCAATGGTATAGAGCATCTCCCAGATCACGTAGGAGAGGTACATGTACACAATCTTCTTGATTGAATCAGACGGTTCTCCCGCAAAGAACATCGGGCCGGAGAAGAGCATCACCGTGGCAATGGCCAGCGGGATTGGCACCAGGAACAGATAGGGCCTCAGCTTGCCGTACCGGCTGCGTGTTCGGTCGATGACGGAACCCATGATCGGGTCATTGATCGTGTCCCAGATCCCCAGAACAAAGATCATCGTCGCCACTGCTCCAGGTTCAATATTAAATACGTTGACAAAAAAGTATGTCAGGTAAGACGAGAGAAAGGTGTAACTCATCGTCTGCCCGCCGACGTACCTTTTTTGGCGGCTCTCCGGCCGTACCTGTGCTTTTTCGGCCATTTGACAAACCAACCCCTTTTCCCAATTTCATTCCATCCCCGTGGGATATCAACAAATAATATAGCATAATTAACCAAAAAATACAATAGCAAAATATTTTTATTGTTAAATTCTGGTTAAGCAAACCTCCCCCCAAAAATTTCAAAAGCGCTTTCCTTTTCCTCCCAAAAGGCGTACAATAATCATAAGACAATACCGCCTGTTATCAGGGATCCCAGGGGAGGGTGTATTTATGACGGATTCTATTCTCCTGTGCAGGGGCGTATCCTTTCAGCTTTCAAAAACGAACGTGCTTGAGCAAGTGTCCTTTTCACTCCGCCCCGGGCGGATCGCCGGGTTGTTCGGGCCGTACGGCAGTGGCAAAAGCTCGCTATTGCAGATCGCGGCGGGGCGTTTGCCCGCCACCAGCGGGGAGATTGACGTATGTGGCCATACGGCAGGGCGGTCGATCCGTGCGTATACCTCCTATTTACCGGAACATCCGGAGGGCTTTACGCACGGACGGATCTCCACCCTCGTCCGGCAATATCGCGACCTTTTCCCAGACTGGAACCCCATCCGGTTTCATGCGCTTCTGACTCTTTTTGATTTCCCCGGCCAGGGGAGTCTCAAGGAGCTTGCGCCTGCGCAAATCCAGCAGTTGGGGCTCTGCCTGTGCCTGGCTCGGACCGTCCCCCTCTATCTGCTCGACGAGCCACTCTCCGCAATGGAGCCGGAAGCCCGGGCAAAACTTTTGCGTGAGGCGCTGGCTGGCCGGCCGGCGGGTTCAAGCGCTCTAATCGCCACCTCCCAGGTACAGGCTCTGGAAGACCTGGTGGATGACGCCCTGTTCCTGCGCAAAGGCCGCCTGAGTTTATCTGGCGACGCCGCATCGCTCCGCGCAGAACAGGGAAAGAGCCTGAACGCCCTGTACATGGAGGGATTTGAATGGGAATAAAGCTAATCAAATGGGAACTGCGTATGACGGCGCCCGCTCAGTGTCTGATGGCGGTTGTCTACCTCGCGGCCGGGCTGTTATGCCTCGCACCCACACGCGGGATTACGTATGAAAACCCCTTAGATTTCCTGCTACTGACTACGGATGAAGCCATCCGGCTAAACGGTTTTAACGCCCTGTTCGATCTGATGAGTTCCGTCTACCCCCTCACTATTTTGATTCTCTGCGCCCGCCGGTTCCAACGGGATCTCTTTGCAAATAATCTCTCCCCTACCCGCGCACTGCCCGCCGGGGCATCTATCCAGCTCGCTGCCAAGGCGTGCGTCTCCATCTTCTGGCTGGGGATTTCGCTGTCTGTGGTTACGCTCTGCCTGTTATTATCTGCAACTTTCGATTTGGTGGCGCTTGATCTTTTTGCAGGGGTATCCCCCATCCTGCTTTTGCCTGGATTTGTCTTTTTGCTCTCTATTTTTTACTATGCATCCGTACTTCGCCAGGCAAAGTTCCGAACCATGCGCAAGTTCTCCTTCCTCTGCCTATGCACTGGGATCCTTATCGCTTCGTACATTTTAATTTTGATCTTTTCTACACTGTTCCAAATTGCCGGACTATCCGGGACAGCATTACTCCTTGCAAACATACTGCTCCTACTGGCCGGCGCCACTCTCTATCTGGTGTTGACCGTCCGGCAAATGGTACGGCTGCTTCAATTTTAATGCAACATCTT
>USLQ01000112.1 GCA_900555545.1 uncultured Oscillospiraceae bacterium
CTTCTTTTATCCGTTCTGGATACTGCTTCATACCTTTTCTTCCTGACATACAATTTCCCCCTGATGTAGTTATTATCCTACATCAGGGGGCTTTTTGTCTATTGTCCACTTTTAATGGTTCAGTTCACATGTCTGTGGCTGATTTGAATTTATAAAAGCAATCATAGGGCTGTCTTTTCAGTTGCCAATCATCCACGAGTTTTTCCATGCTTGATCGGCTCCCAATAGGCCCTGGCGGCCTGCTCGTTCTTGTTATCCCCGTACTCATAGTAGACGGCGTTTTTGATCGCGTCGGGCAGGTACTGCTGGTTTACCCAGTGGTTTGGGCAGTCCTGCGGATAGATATAGAACTGACCCTTATTTGGGTTGTCCGCTCCGTCGTAATGCTTGTTCTGGAGCGTGCGCGGGATCGGGCCTGTTTTCCCCGCGCGGATATCTGCGATCGCCCGGTCGATCCCCACATAGGCGGAATTAGATTTGGGCGAATTACACACCAGTACCACCGCATCCGCCAATGGGATGCGCGCCTCCGGCAGGCCGACCTGGAGCGCCGCATCGACCGCAGCCTTGACGATGGGGATAATCATGGGATAAGCCAGCCCGACATCCTCGCAGGCGCACACCATCAGCCGCCGCGTTGCGGAGGGCAGATCCCCCGCCTCCAGCAGGCGCGCCAGATAGTGCAGCGCCGCATTGGGATCGGAACCGCGCATGGATTTCTGGAAGGCGGACAGGATATCGTAGTGCTCATCCCCCTCCCGGTCGTATCGCATAGCGCTCTTTTGCGTGAGGGCACGCGCGTTTTCGAGCGTGATTTTCCGCTTCTCTCCCGGTGCGGGTACAGGGGCGGAGAGCACACACAGCTCCACCGATCCGAGCGCCTTGCGCACATCGCCGCCACAGGCCTGCGCGATATAGGCGCACACGCCATCCTCCACCTCAAACGTCTCGCCGCGTTCCGCCTCCATAAACCGGAAGCCCCTCTCCACAGCCGGTCGAACCTCTTCCGGCGGAACGGCCTTGAACTCAAACACCGTAGACCGGCTCAAGATAGCGGGATACACGTAAAAGTACGGGTTCTCCGTGGTGGAGGCGATGAGGGTGATACTCCCATCCTCGATAAATTCCAGCAGCGACTGCTGCTGCTTTTTATTGAAGTATTGGATCTCATCCAAATAGAGCAGCACCCCGTTGGGGGCTTCGATCGGGTTCGTCTGCGCCACAATCGCCTTGATATCCGCCGTAGAGGCGGAGGTCCCGTTGAGCTTGTGCAGGCGGCGTTTTGTGCTGCCCGCAATAATCCGCGCCAAGGTGGTTTTTCCGATCCCGGGCGGGCCATAAAAAACCATATTCGGCAGCTCGCCGGACTCTAAAATATTGCGCAGCGGCATCCCTTTCCCCAGCAGGTGGCGCTGGCCGACAATTTCGTCGATACTCTGCGGACGCATTCGGTTTGCAAGCGGAGAGGACATAATCAAATCACCTCAGGATCCATTTTTTCATTACCATGCGCGATATATAAAGAAAAAATAGACAAATTCTCAAAAATGTGTTAGGATAAGCATATCAGATTCTGTCGGTTTCGACAGTACATCGCAACAGCCGTACTTTGGCCGTTTGATATTATTATAAACGACAACGGGCAAACAGTCAAAGTGCCTTTGACGTCCGCCGTCAATCCACCGCCTGTGCGGTTCTGACGGGATTACTCGCTGCACTGGCGCCGAAATACGGGAATTCATTTGAAATGAGGGATTTTTTTGAAAAAGAAAATTGATAACACTCCCCTTACAGCGGCAAAGGTGCCACTGATCCGAACGAAAAAGTTCCGCATTGCAGCCGCCTGTGTGGCTTTAGCTGTTATATGTGCAGCAGCCGGCGGTATCGGCTATGCCATCCATAAAACAGTGCGTGTCAAACCTGAGGAGATGCAGACCGTCAACATCGCCACCCATCAGGAGGGCGTACTGCGCGTTGGGATCATCAGTGATACCCAGTTGCCCCCAAACAAAGGCCTCGAGGAGGAGAACGGCGGTAAATACAAGGAATACCTCAAGCGCGCGCTGGAGCTGCTGAAAACGCAGAACATCGACGTCCTACTCCACGCCGGAGATATTGGGGATATGTGCGCCCGCTACTCCTACAAGACTTATAAGGAAGTATTTGAATCCGTCTTTTCCGATGAGAACAGCCGGCCGTATGAGCTGTATATTATGGGCAATCATGACACCTGGTTCAACACGGACTGGAACACAACCCCGGCCAAGCAAAAGCTTTACCAGAGCGTGATGGGCATGAACCCCAACCGCCATGTTGTCATCAATGGGTTCCACTTTATCGCCGCCAGCCCGGATCAGACCGGCAACAGCGACGGATACTCGCAGACTATGCGCGATTGGATCAAGCAGGAGCTGGCAGTCGCCAAAGAACAGACCCCAGAGGGATATCCGATCTTCCTCATGACGCATCACAATATCCCGGATACGGCTTACGGCAGCAGCGACTGGGGGGCGGAGAATGTCCGTGGACGGATATGAACAGGTCGTCTCCATCTCCGGTCACAGCCATTACTCCATTTTGGATGAACGTTCCATTGATCAGAACAGAATCACCGCCTTTACAACACAATCCCTGGCCTATATCGATATGGAGCGGAACATGTACAACGCCTTTAAGGGCTTCTCCTACGATTCGGATGCGAAAAAGGTTGTATTCAACCCCAACAGCTGTTACGCCTCCGCCCCCGCTATGGATGAGGAAAATCCCATGTGCCTGATTATGGATGTCACCAGCAGCAACACCACCATTCAGCGCTGGAACGTCCTCGCCGGCAAGGAGGAAAAGGCCGATCAGCGGTGGGTGCTCACCTATCCGATGAACCAGGGCAACTTCACCTACCGGTATGCGGACCGCGCCGCAGCCGCCGGCGTGCCGGAATTCCCGCAGGGCGCCGTTCTCACCTACAGCCCGGCCATCAGCTCCTATGCACAGCTGGAGGATGGCTCCACGCCCACACTACAGGGTGTCACCTTCCCGGCCGCAACTGTGACAAACAGCACGGTGAACTCCTACACGCTCAAATTAAAAAATAAGACGACGGGATATGAGTACACCTACACCACCTATTCCGACTACTATCTGGGGGCAGACCACCACTCCGATACCGTATCCCTGCCCTTTGATCCCACGCTCCCGAGCGGGATGTACCAGGCGACAGTCTATGCCAATGAGAGCTTTGGCAACCGCAGCCGCGCCCTTACGCTGGACAACATCAACGTGATCCAGCCAGATCTGGAAATTATTGAATAAATCTGTCCACAGGAAAACGGATGGCTCCGTGCGCCATTCGTTTTCCGCCGCTTTTCGGCTATTTTCTCTGATAAGGAAGTGCTTTACAAATGGATTATCGTGTTGTAGACTTCGGCGCCAGGGCGGATGACGCCACCAATGACGCCCCTGCCATTCAGGCTGTCATTAACGCCTGCGCCCGGGACGGCGGCGGGCGCGTCGTATTGGAGAGCGGCAAGACGTACTATGCCAGCTCACTGATTTTAAAATCTAATGTGGAACTGCACCTGGAGCGGGGCAGCGTGCTGCGGGCGCACCGCGATTTGAACGCCTACTTCCGCCCCAATGAGGGGCAGCGGGATGATGGGGTGGACCGTGTGGGCACGCCTGTCACACTCAAGCCCTCCTACGCCTTCCTGTATGCGAAGAGCGCCAATAATATCGCTATTACCGGCGCGGGAACAATCGACGGCAGCGCAGATGCCTTTGTCCGAAGGGTGAGCCCCTACTACGTCACCGGGGATTTCTATCCCCGGCCCACGCTCATCTATGTGGAGCACTGTAACCATATCACCTTTTCGGGCGTTACGATGCAAAACGCCCCATTCTGGACGCTTCACCCCGCCGGATGCGACGACGTGTTGATCGATAAAATCCGCATTTTAAACGATCTGGACGTTGCCAACTCCGACGGCATCGATCCTGACCACTCGCGCAATGTGCGCATTTTGGGGTGCCACATCACCTGCGCAGATGACTGCATCTGCCTGAAATCGTCGGCCGGGAACATGGAGTATGGCCCTACGGAGAATATCGTGATTGCAGATTGCACGCTCACCTCCACCTCTGCCGCGATCAAGATCGGCACGGAGGGGACGGGCGACTTCCGCAACGTACTGGTGCACGACTGCATGATTTCCCGCTCCAACCGCGGGCTTTCCATCCAGATCCGCGACGGCGGGAATGTGGAAAACGTCTCTTTCTCCAACATCATGATCGAAACACGCCGCTTTGCCGACTGCTGGTGGGGCTGTGCGGAACCCATCATCCTCACTACTCATGACCGCGACGAAAATACCCGCTCCGGCCACATCTCCAACATCCGCTTTTTCAACATCACCTGTGATTCGGAAAACGGGATATTCCTCTCCGGGAATGGCGAGAACCTGATTGAGGATGTGCTGTTTGAGCATGTCCAAGTTCACGTCCACGCCAAGAGCAAGTGGGAAAAAGGGTGCTACGACCTGCGCCCCGGCCTGAACAAGGGGATTGAAAAACGCCCCTCCCCCGGATTTTATCTTCGCGATACACGCGGTGTGACACTGCGCGATTGCTCCGTTCATTTTTCCGGGGAAAAGCGGGAGGATTTCGGAGAGGCGTTGCGCGCCGAGCGGTGCGAAGGTCTAACCCTCGACCGCTTTGATGGGCGGGCCGCCCGGCCGGAGCTCCCCAACCATGTAATTGAATAATGCTCTACGAGTCGCCAGAAAGGGCGCGCGTTCGCCCTGACCTCGTGGTAAGATAAGCTTTGGACGTTCGGCGCAGGAATCCTTGCCTGTGCCATCGCAAATATATTATCAGAAGAGGAGGAAATGAAATGAAAAAATGGATGCAAAAGGGTTCCGCGATCCTGCTGGCCGCAGCGCTGCTGACCGGTCCGGCCGTTATGGCCG
>USLQ01000113.1 GCA_900555545.1 uncultured Oscillospiraceae bacterium
CGATCTGCTGGAGCTCTCCAGTATCGAGCAGGCGTCCGCACGCCCCAAGGCGGAGCCGGTCCCGGTGGCTGCGGCTGTACGGGAGGTGTTTGAGCAGGTGACGCCCATGGCACAGAAGGCCGCGGTGGAACTGCACGCGGAGGTGCCGGAGGATTTGACCGTCACCATGACGCATAAACATTTGCAGGAGCTGTTGATGAATCTGACGGACAATGCCGTCAAGTACAATCGGTCCGGCGGACGGGTGACAGTGTGCGCCCGCCGGGAGCGGGAGCAGGTGACGATCACCGTATCCGATACGGGCATTGGCATCCCGCCGGAGAGCGTGGACCGCATCTTTGAGCGCTTTTACCGGGTGGATAAGGGGCGCTCGCGCGAGCTCGGCGGCACGGGACTCGGGCTGTCGATCGTCAAGCATATCGCCGGGCTGTACGGGGGCTCGGTGCAGGTGAGCAGTACGCTGGGTGAGGGGACCGTATTTACGGTGTGCCTGTGGGACGGCCGGTAAGCCCGAAGCATCGACGGTCCATGGGGGGATCCTTCATAAGATAATGCGGTGCGTGCCGCTGAATATATAGGAAGCATACAGTCGAGTGAAGAGAAAAGAGGGAGATCAAATGGAAAAATACGTACCCAAAAAGGAGTGGGTCGCCTACGCGGTCGGCGCACTGGGGCAGGGCATGGTCTATGCCGTTATGAGCTCGTACATTTCGGATTTTTATCTGAACGTGCTCAAACTGACCCCAATCTTTGTGCTGCTGCTCACGCTTCTGGCCCGGATCTGGGATTCGGTCAATGATCCCATCATGGGCTATATTATGGACCGTGTCCACCCCAAAAAGGGGAAGATGAAGCCCTACCTGCTGTATACGCCCATCCCCATTGCCATCCTGACGGTGCTGATGTTCTCCGCACCGGATCTGTCGCCCGCGGCGCTGATGGTTCTTGTCACCGTGACATACGTGCTGTGGGATATGATCTACACCGCCAGCGATGTCCCGTTCTGGGGGCTGCCCAACGCGATGACGCCCAATCCTGCCGAGCGCGGCTCCCTGATCAGCATCGGGCGTACGGCCAACGGCGTGGGCTCCGCCATCCCAATGGCTTTCTTTATGATCCTGGGATTCGTACTGCCGGCCGTAGGGATGAGCGGCACGGAGCTCGAAAAGACCAAATATCTCTCCATCGCCCTGTTCTGTGCAGTGGTGGGCAATCTGCTCTTTGCGGTGACGTACTTTGGCGTGCGGGAGCGCGTGCACCTGCCCGACCCGCCCAAACGCAAAAAGGGGGACCGGACAGCCCTGGGGATGATATTCCGCTGTAAGCCGCTGATGCTCACGGCGGCCATGGGCGTCCTCTCCGCAGCGCGGTACCTCTATCAGGCTGGCGCCGTACACGTGGCGCGGTACAGCTTTTACATCGGGAAAGATTTGACGGGCCTGACCGTGGCGGAGCGGGAGGCGGCGCTGCAGTCGAATATCTCGCTGGTTTCCACCGTGTTCCAGGTGGCGGCTGCGGTGGGGATGTTCGGCACCATGCTTGTGATGCCGCTCCTGTTCCGGCGGTTCAACTATAAGCAGATCCTGATTTTTACCTCCCTGATGGGATCGGCGGCCAGTTTTATCGTCTATTTCATCGGCTATGAGAACTTTTGGGCGTGCGTGCCGTTCTTTGTGATCGGCTGCATCCCGCTGGGTGCAATCAACGTGTGTATCGGTGCCATGGTGGCCGACAGCCTGGATTACATGGAGTGGAAAACCGGCGTCCGGCTGACGGGTCTGGCTTCGGCCATCCAGGGCTTTGTGAGCAAATTCGACAACGCCATCGCCACCAGCTTTATTATCATCATGTACATGATTGTACACTTGGACGTTGCCTCCATCAGTGCCAGTGTGACGGCCAACCCGCTGGAGATGGCCGATACCGTCCGGCAGGGGATGTTCAGCCTGGTCTCCCTGATCCCGGCAATCAGCCTGCTGCTGTGCACAGTGCCCATGTTCTTCTACGATCTGGTCGGGAAGAAAAAGGAAAAGATCACCCGGGAACTGGCGGATCAGCGCAAAGAGCGCGGCATTACCATCGAACAGTAAAAACGCACCGGCACACGCTTTTGTGTGCCGGTGAATTTTTTGCAGGCGCTGGGATGACGGTTTTGGGATCAGTCGAGCCGCCAGTAGTACAGGCTGTACGGCGGGAGTTGTGCGCCACCCTCCAGCCGGACGCGCGCTCCGGAGAGCAGCTCCAGTGCATCCGTGTGCACGTCGAACCGGGCGTCAAAGGGGGCTCCATCCGCATTGACAGCGATCAGGATCCGCTCCACGCCGCACGCCCGCTCAAAGATAAACTGTCGGTTGGTCAGGAAAATGCTCCGGTAATCCCCACGGATCAGGGCGGGGGACTGTGAACGCAATTCGCCCAGACGGGCGATCAGACCGGTCAGATCGTTCCACTCCGGAGCGTCAAAGGAGGGGCGCAGCGCGTCGTCGCTGCCGTTTTGCTTGTCGCCCTCCGCTCCCCACTCACTGCCGTAGTAGATGCACGGCACGCCGGGCATCCCATACAACATCCCGTACAGCACGGGCAGATAGCGTTTTTCACGCAGGATGGTGGCCGCGCGCGTGACGTCGTGATTGTCCACAAAGGAGAGCAGGTGTTTGCCACGGTACAGGGCGTAGCCGTCGCCGCCAAACTGACGGTTGAGGGAGTGTGCAAACTCGAACAGGTTCTGATCGTTCAGGCTGGAGTAGAGGCTCTTGCGGCACTCGTAGTTGGTACAGCTGTGGAGCATGGAATCGTTGACAATGCGGTTGTAGTCGCCGAACAGGATCTCCCCCAACAGCAGGAAATCCGGCCGGAGCCCGTCGCAAAAGGCGCGCAGCCGCCGCATAAAGTCCTCATTCAGGCAGTAGGCCACGTCCAGGCGCAGGCCGTCGATTTCAAATTCCTCCACCCACCGCTTTACGCACCCGAGCAGGTAGTCCACCACCTCCGGATTGTACAGGTTCAGCTTGACCAATTCAAAGTGGCCCTCCCACCCCTCGTACCACAGGCCGTCGTTGTAGCAGGAGTTGCCGCCAAAGTTGAGGTGGAACCACTCCTTATAACGGGAGCTTTCGCGGTTTTTCAGCACGTCCTGAAACGCCCAGAATCCGCGCCCCACGTGGTTGAAGACCCCGTCGAGCACCACGCGGATGCCGCTTGCGTGCAGGGCCCGGCACACGTCCGCAAAGTCCGCGTTCGTGCCCAGACGGCAGTCGATTTTGAGGTAGTCGCGCGTATCGTAACCGTGGCGGTCGGATTCAAAGACCGGGGAAAAATATACGGCGGTGATATGCAGCTTTTTCAGGTGGCCGATCCAGTCGAGCACCTTCCGGATCCGGGGTACGGGGATACCGTCGTTCTCGTGCGGCGCGCCGCAAAACCCCAGCGGATAGATCTGATAAAAAACGCTTTCTTCAAACCACATCATATGACTTTCCTCCTAAATAGTGCTGCCCATTTATGGCTGCCCGGCATCCCCGGGCGGGGACGGCTGGCCATACAGGGCGTGGTACTGGCCGGGCGTCATGCCGTACTCATTCTTAAACGCTCGGAAAAAGTTGGTGTAATCGTGGAATCCGCTCCGCTGGCAGACCTGCGCGATCGGGAGCCCCTGTTCGATGAAGGAGCGGGCCAGCGAGAGCCGCTTTTTCAGGATGTACTGGTGGAGGGTGACATTGGTCTGCTCCCGGAATAGGCGGGCCAGGTAGTATTTGTTCAGGTACAGCTGGTCCGCCAGCACATCGAGGGAGAGGTCCTCCGTCAGATGGGCGGCAATGTAGTCGATCGCCTGTGTGACAGCGGCGTGGCTGATGCCGGACTCGGGGGCGCGGCGGCTGCGTGTGTAACGGCATAACTCCAAAAAAATATTTTTGAGCAGGATCTCCGCGCGCAGGTCGTCCCCGTACCTGGACGCCGCAGACCGGGCAAACGTCTCATCCAGCCAGGTTCCGATTTTCTCTGCAAAGGAGATATCCCGGATCAGGTAGGCGCGGCTCTCCGCGCACAGGCGGAAGCACTCGGTCAGATCGGTTCTCCCGGTGCCGAGTGCGCGCAGATAGCGCGGGGTAATCCACAGCACAATGCGCTCGTACAGCTGGGAGCTGTCGGTCATATCCAGCTGGTGCAGTTCCCCGGGCGGAATCAGCAGCAGATCGCCGTGGCGGAGCTGGTATTTTTTGTTTTCAACAATATAGGATGCGCGTCCGCCAATAAAATAATACAACTCGTAAAAATCGTGGCTGGGGGGCGTGACGGTCTTAAAGTCCTTGTCGCCGTAATGGTTGATCTCATAGGTGGCGTTGCGCATCTTCTGAGATAGGGTCCACTGTGTCCAAATAATCTTATTGTTCATAAAAATACCCGAAAAGATTTAATCGTTAAATTTAATTTTAAGGATATTTTATCAGGTCAAGTCAATTTTTACAAGTATAAAAGCAATTTAAACTATTGTATTAACAAAAATTGAGGTGTATGATGATACTATCATAACAGGGGAGGTCTATTCCATTATGGAAACCTTTATGAACGAGGACTTTCTGCTGGAGAACGGGATGGCGCGGATGCTGTACCGCCGCTTTGCGGAAAAGCAGCCGATTTTTGATTTTCACTGCCACCTCAGCCCGCAGGAGATCGACGAGAACAAGACGTTTTACAATCTGACGCAGCTCTGGCTGGCGGGCGACCATTACAAGTGGCGCCTGATGCGCATTGCGGGTGTCGACGAGCGGCTGATTACGGGAGACGCGCCGGATCGGGAGAAGTTCCTGGCCTTTGCAGCCTGCCTGCCGCACTTTATCGGCAATCCCGTATACCAGTGGGCACATCTGGAGTTGCAAAAATATTTTGGCATCCATACGCCCATCGGGCCGGAGACGGCGGGGGGGCTCTGGGATCAGAAGCTGG
>USLQ01000114.1 GCA_900555545.1 uncultured Oscillospiraceae bacterium
CTCCTCGAGTGCCTCGCGGATCGCCGCCTCATCCGGCGTGCCGGCATAGTATCCATCCCCTGCATCCAGCGTCAGGGTCACTGCCTTGGTCAGGCCCTTGTACGCATCAAATTTTTCCATGATTGGAAGCAGGATATCGAGCGCCGCCCTGGAAGGGGCAACCACATCCGTCTCAAAAGAGGCGGCGTAGGCGTCAAACGCATCCAGGTAATCCTGAGCGCTCTTTCCCTCCGCCCAGGTGTAGGTATAAGCGCCGGATGTACCGCCGCGCGTCACATAATCCCTGTAGGCAAACATACTGGCAGGCGTCGAACCACTGCCGAGCAGATCCTGCTGCATAAAGAAGTTGTACGCGCCAAGATAGTCAAATACATCCTCTGCCGTATAGCTTGTTACCGTCGGCGTGGAGCAGGCAAAGCAGAATCCCGCACGCTCTACCTTCTCCGTGTCATTGGCCACATAGGGACGCAGGCGCCCCGCAAACTCCAGACCGGCCATATCCAACCCGGAGACTGCTGTATTCAGGGCAGCGATCAAATCCTGAGCCGTCTGATTGTCCTTGTAGTTGGCCTTATCATTGTCGGGCAGATAAAACACTTCGCCCTCCGCATCCGTATAGGCCGGAGTTGTCAGAGCGGCGTGGTAGGCGTCGTATGCCGCCTGATAGGAGGCGGGAAGCGCACCGGCAATTTCGAAAACTTCTGCGCTCAGATTCGATGTAGAATCGACCCGATCCCCGATCGCAAGGCTCTTCAGCGTATCCTCATTGTGGCCGTGCGCCACATCCTCCGCCACTGTATACAGCCAGTATACATAGTTGTTGATATTTAATTCAAGTTTCTGTGCCTCGGTCAGCGCTTTGACATCCTTGGAGACATCCTCGTAGGCATCACGCGCATCTTCTCGGGCTTGAGCATCCTCTTCCTTGGCACTGTACATCTTAGAGCGATGTGTACTGTACCAGTCTGAAATTTTTTCCTCGACGGCGACCACAGCAGGATCGCGCTCAGGCTCCGTTTCGTCGCCCTCTGCGGCCCAGGCCGTCAATGCTGCGGAAAGGGACGTTACAACCATTGCTCCTGCGAGCACAGCGCTTAATGTCCGTTTCCATCTTCTCATTTTCATGGACTTTTTAACTCCTTTCATCAAGTGAAATCTCGTGGAAGTTGAAAAGTGGTCTGTTTTTTCGCAGCCAGCAAAATATTCGTTCTCCACTATTCAAAATTATAATCGGAACGCTTGATTTTGTAAATTGATAGAATTTACAACGTTTAAGCATACTATTTGTAAAAAAAACAGGCGGTTTAAGACCGAGCGGTCCAAATCTATCATTTTAAAATAAAACCACGTGGTCTGTTTTTTTACACTTTACTTTCATCCTCCGGTGTGTTATCATACAGTATAAATTCTGACGCAAAGGGGGATCAATATATGACTCAGGAAGAACGCAATCAGGAGAGCCTATCCCAGATTACGCACGCCGCCATCCGGGAATTTGGAAAATACGGCTATCAGGAATCCTCCATCAACCGCATTTGCCAACAAGGTCATATCTCAAAAGGAAAACTCTATCACTACTTTAGTGACAAGGAGTCGCTGTTCCACGCCTGCGCCTGCAAAACCTACCAGGAGTTCACCGATTTTATGAGCCGCTACCGCCCGGAACCTGCTGCGACCATCGAGCAAAACCTTCACGATTTTTTCCACCGGCGGCAGTATTTCTTCCTGCAGAACCCCTATCATCCAATTGTCATGTTCTCCACATTAAAGTGGTTCACCCCGCCAGAGGATCCCAGCGGTAAAACCGCCGAATGTATGCAGGCGTATTATCGGTGTATCAATCAGTTGATTCATAATATCTTTGAATTATATTCCGGTGATTTACTGTCAGACATCGACCTCGCTACCGAAGTGGTGCGTGTCTCATTAAACCGGATCCAGTTTGATTTCGGTATTCCAAACTGGGATCCGGAAAATCCATCCGAGGAACTAATGAACGCCAATCTACGCCGCTTTGACCGGTTAATCCATCTATTGCTGTATGGTGCAATGAAAAGGGATAAGTAAAAGGGACCCAAGACGGGTCCCTTCATTTATCCTCTATTAAAGTGCGCCCTCATTCACCCGGTCACACTCTGCCGCTCTTCCAGCTCCCGGAGCATACGCTCGCGCTTTTCCCCAATGAGATCGTAGAAGAAAAACGGGATGGCACTGAGCAGATAGATGATTCCAGGGATCAAGGCGAAAATGATCCAGATACGGAACTGAACTGCGTTGCTCTGCGATACGCGCGCGTTATCCGGTGAGGTGACATAACCGATCAGGGAGAGGAGCGCGGAGCCGATCGACTGCACAATCGTACCGCCTATCTTGACGGTGGTGATCCGCAGGGAGAAGCTGATCCCCTCGCTGCGCTTGCCGGTCGTCCACTCGGAGTAGTCGGTCGCATCGGCGAGCATTTCATTCTGGATAATACTCGTCGGGGCGGAAATCAGGCCAAATACGGCATTCTGTACCATCAGCACCGGCACCATCACCGCAGCGGACTGGTACCAGCGCAGACCGATCCCGAATGCCAGGAGCCAGGATACCCCAATCAAAGCAGCACTGAGAATGGAAAACTGGCGTGCATTATACCGCCGGCGGATTCTCGGCAGCAGCGCATAGGAAAAGCACCAGGTGATCATGGACGGGACTCCCACCAGCACACCCATGCTGGCATATCCGAGCACATCGATAAAGTAGTAGTTCTGGAGCACACTCCCCACACCCGCCAGGGAGCGGATCAGGCCGGAGAGCACGATCAGCCGCAGCCCCGGGTTACGCACCAGCTCCCGGGCGCTCTCCCGGAATGTCGACCCCTCCTGGGACTGCTCCACCCGCTCCCTGCAGCAGATCCCTGCCAGGGAAAATAATCCGATCCCTATAATCCCGGCCGCCAGACCCAGGATCAGGAACACGCCGCGCATTTCCAGCTTCGCCGGATTGGCCGCGGAATAATCCATCAGGAGCGGCGCCAATATCAGCGGGATCGTGCTGCCGATGTTTTGGGATATATTGTTGAATGTAAGCACCCGGCTGCGGTCCTGTTCGTTCGGCGAGATCGCCGCGGAAAGCCCCCAGTAGGAGACATCCGTGATCGTGTAAAAAATCTCCCACGCAAAGTAGGTGATAAACATCCACGCAATTTTAGACGGCGCGAAGGCCGACGGATCATCGATCAGGTACGGCCCGATAAAGAGCAGAATCGTAAACACCGCGAGCGGCGCCATAAAGATGCGCAGGTATGGGATCATCTTGCCGTGCTTCGTCCGCGTGCGGTCGATCACCATCCCGGCCAGCGGATTGTTGACGATATCCCAGATGCCCTCAATGAAGAGCATCAGCCCGACCACGCGCGGGTCGATATGGAACACGTTGATGTAGAAATACATCAGATAGCTGGTCGCCAGCGAGTATCCAAACACCTGCCCGCCGCCCGCGAGCCCATAGGCTGCGGCCTCCCCATTGCCCCCAAGCCTGCCGTCCGGTAAAGAACGATGTGCCATGATTCCCCCTCCTTATGAGAGCATCATAGCACATAATTTTATATATGTCAAATTATATTTTATATTTATCGAATATTATTTTGAATTAATCGATTTGTCAAAACCCACTCATATCGTTTGAGCTGTTCAGGAACCAGCTGAAAATAAATCCTTTTTTGATTTTCCACTCCCGGTGTAAGTGCGACTAAACCGCTCTGAATCAAGAGATCCGTGTGGTGCATCACAGTCGCCGGGGAGAGACCCAGCTTTTCGGCAATCTCCCGGTTATAGCAGGGCTTTTCACGCAGCAGGGTCAAAATGTCCAGCCGGCTGGGGTCGCTGAGCGCCTTGGAGACATTCAACAGGAGTTTCTGCTCCTCTTCGGCATTGGACTTCTGAGGGATGGCAATATTATAGATCCCGCAATAGCAGATCTCTCCCATCATCCAGGAGGAATAGACCGTAAAAAAGACCGGATAAATTTCCTGCACTGATGAGTCCTTAGAGAGCAGGGAGTGAGCCAAAAAGTATTCTGGACACCAGTAGCGATCCATAAACCCCCGAACTTCCGGACGTACAGCCTCCCATGCCATCTCCGCCGCGGGAATATTTTCCCGCACCAGCTCCGCCAGCTGTGGAAAATACTGCTCTGGATCCCGGCAGAGGGATTCAAATTCCTCACTGCACACATCCTGCCTCAGGTAGCTCTCCAGCGTGCAGTCGCATCCCTCCAAATCAATCAGAACCAGCCCGCTATCCCAGATATACCGATAGGCCTGCTCCAGCAAATCACGAAGTTTGCCGCGCCCCCATTCGGTAGCGCGGTAAAGCAACCCTCGATCGAGTAAAAAGCACGCCCCGAGCAGGACATACTCCCCGATTGGGATCGAACCAAAAAATTCCCATACATCGGAAATCTTCCGATACCGGCGAAACTCCTGCACATAGCGCTCATAGCTCCTCAGGCGCGGCTGCATTTCCACCTGCTGCATCAAATCCTCCCCCCAGATCGCCATCTCCAGTGGGCGGAGATCCTGAAAATTGGACTCAATATACAGCAGCCCCAGCGTCTCAAGCATCATCAAAGGCACCCGATGTATGATCGGCGTCATGCGTTGCATCACTTCCATCAAATATTTCTATCTTCATTTTATCCGATATAGCATCAAAGTGCAAGCAAAAAGGGCGGGAAAAATCCCGCCCCGGTTTTTATTCCACTTTATCTTGCTGCCACCGGACATCTTTTGCGTGTCAACCAGCGGACGGTGTCGGCAACTGTCATGCGCAGGTCGCGCGGCCTGTAGCCCAGTTCCATGGTTGCCTTATCGTGGGAGAAGCGATCGTTGCTCGTGAGCGTATAAAGCGAGTATTTGGTATAGAGCGGACGCTCCTTGCGGACTTTTGCCACGCCC
>USLQ01000115.1 GCA_900555545.1 uncultured Oscillospiraceae bacterium
CGTTCGCGCTTCATCTGCGCTATAAATTTTTGTATATCATCCCGCGTCATCGCGTGATGCCAATATTTGAGTGCATCCCAGATCCGCTTGGGCTTGGACATATCCCACAGTTTTTCTGGAGCTGGGCGGATTCCCAACGCCCCCAAATCTGCGGTCAACAGGCGAAAACGCGCCTTAAAATCCTCTACATCCGTCAACTCGGCCGGACTCCAAGCGCGCTCCGCAGCAGCTGCGGCACGCGGAAAAGCCTGAAACGCCAGCCGGTCAAAGTTCTGGATAAACTCCGTCCAGAGAGGGGTCTCAATCCCAAGGATCCCGGACTCATACTCCGGTGGCACACCTGGAATCTTATCGAATCCCTTATAGGTTGTAGAGACGGCGGTCTGGCCATAGCTCATATCCAGATAAAAGGTACCGCAGGTGGACATGATTGTCCGGCCACCCTTGTTGAGGTGCTCCGCAGTAAGATTGATATCACCCACCCAGTACTGCGACGTTACATCCGGGGAGAGGTTGTGTCCTTTGATGGAATCGCTCCACACAATAGCCGTCTTGCCGTACTGCTTTAAATATTCCGCCACACGGTTGGTGAAATCGCACTGAAGTTCCAACGCATTCTTTAAATTGTACGCTTTCATATAGGCTTGACAGTGCGGGCAGTTCATCCAATGATCCTTCGGCGCTTCGTCGCCACCCAAATGGATGCGTTTTCCCGGGAAAAGCTCCACAACCTCTGACAAAACATTTTTGACAAATTCCATCGTCTTTTCGCTGCTGACGCAGATTGTGTTGGTATGTACGCCGCCGCGGGTAGATACCTGCACCGGATGCCCATCACAGGACAGCTCTGGATAGGCCGCCAAAATGGCGGTTGCATGGCCCGGGAATTCGATCTCCGGGATCACCTCCACACACCGCTCCTCACAGTATGCGACGATCTCGCGAACGTCGTCCTTCGTATATACGCCGCCGTACTCGCCCGGCTCATAGTCCCGGCCGAAATCGGAATACGAACGTTTTGAACCCACCTCCGTCAGGAGCGGATAGCGGTCGATCTGGATCCGCCACCCCTGGTCGTCCGTCAGGTGCCAGTGAAAGATGTTCATTTTAAACATCGTCATGGCGTCGATCATTTTTTTGATCTCTTCGACTGTAAAAAAGTGGCGTGAACAGTCGAGCATAAAGCCGCGGTGCTGATAACGTGGGGCGTCATCGATCACACAGCGGGGGATCTCCCGCCCGGTACAGTGATGGACAAGCTGGCGCAGCGTCCGTTCGCCATTCAACCGGCCTGCGCGATCAGAATACTCGATTAAAAGCCCATCGCTGATCGTGAGGCGATACCCCTCAGGGACGATCGCATCGACCTTGCGGTACTCAACATGAATCTCACCCTCCGGCAGATTATAAACACCTTCGAGTGCCCGAACATATTGAGGATATGGTATCACAGGCAATTTCATCGCTGATCCTCCTCAAATTTGATTTCAATCAGATGGACATCATTGGTGTCCAATGCCGTTTCAACGTGCAAGGTGTTTTTTGCCTGAGTAAAAGGAAGCGTTTCTTCAACCGGACGGGAAGCCTTTTTAATCTGGTCAACCTGCTGTCGGGAGAGCATCTCTGGTGCCCCCATTTCTTTCCAAATATCAATTGGATTTCCACTCTCTGCATCAATGCGCAGGCGGCTAACCGTTTTCACACGGCGCGAATCCTCGATCGCAAGCGCTACAGTTTCCTTGCCGTGCTTGTCCGGTGTGTACTGCTGGCGGTAAACCAGTAGCTGCATGGCATCTTGGGAGCGGAAGGCAGCCATCTCTATCTCCTCATGAGTTGTCGGCAAACCCAGCCGTTCATCCCCAAGCCGGTTGAGAAGGTAAAACGCCCAGTAGCTCGGCTTTGGAATGCCATAGATGTTCATCAGGCCAAAAGAACCCGTGAACGGCTGCGGGAAAAAGGTACTCTCTTCAAAAATATCCGAAAAGCACCAGAATGAGGCGCCGTCCATGATGTATTGGCTCTCCATCATATGTTTGATGATATAACAGGAGGATTGAGTCGTATCGTGGGCCGGAGCCGTGCAGGTGGGATTCACATTCCACTCCGTATAGAAGAGCGGCGTGTCGCCCGCTTCCTTTCGCGCCTGAACTGCCTGATTGTACATAGAGTCCTTCTTGATCAGAGGAAGGATCTCGGGACGATACATCATCTTGTGGTATGTCTGAGTGACATTTAGGCCAGGGTTCTTTTTCGCCGTCATCAGCATCCGCTTGATGTTCGGCCAAGTAAGAATTGGAATTCCCACATCGTCCCCCGGATAGTGGTGTGTGGACAGGAAATCAAGCGGCAGCTTTTCCTGCGCGCAGAAACGCTTCATATCCGTCAACCAACGATTCTGTGAAGTAGCCGGCCCGCCGACACGGATGTTGGGATCAATAGATTTAATAGCCAGCACTGTGGATTTGTACAGTTGGAAGTACTCCTCCTTGCTCCCAGTCCAAAAGAAGCCGCGCAGATCCGGCTCATTCCAGACCTCAAAATACCAACTCTCCACCTCCTGCTTGCCATATCGGGCAATCAAAAAGCGAATAAAATCACGGATTAAGTTTTCCCATTGGCGGTACTCACGCGGCGGCGTCACATTGCCCTTGTAGGCAAAAACGGTGCGCTTTCCCCGGGCAATAGCACTCGGCATAAAACCAAGCTCCACAAACGGCTTGATTCCCATATCGAGCAACGCATCGTATACAAGAGCTACATGATAAAAGGACTGTGTCTTGATCTTGGCAGAGCCTGGAATATATCCCATAAAGCTCTTGAGCGTTGTGATAATATGCATATCGTCATCAAAAAGTCCATGGAAGCGCACGCGCTGGAACCCCAGATCATCGTGCACCTGTTTTAGCTGTTTTTGATAATCGGCACGCAACGCCAGTGCCGCATGGCAGCTGCCCACACAAAACTGCCAATAGCGGTCGTTTGGCTTTACCGGTGTGGAAGATGTGATTTTAAACGTCTCCATCCGAATCATCCTCCCATAAATTTTATTTGCAATATAATGATGTTTTTAGTATAATTTAACACGGATAATAATTCAATAATCAGATTTACTGCGTTTTATAGGTTATTTTTAATATAGATAGGAGAAACGCAAATGGACACACAAAAAACCTATCAAGAACTATTGAATTTGGAACAGGATGAGCGTTATGCTTATCAATACTATCTCCAAACTGGAAAAGAGCTAAATTTTTTTCAGGCATTTTCAATTGGAATCGACAATCCGGCATGGGAGGGAGCGCCTGATTTTTCGCGTCTGGAAAATCCGGCGGCGCAAGATCATTTTAAGCATCTGGATGATCTGTTTATGAATGATATTGAGGCCGATCACCTATCGGATATCACATTGGTAGAGCGATTGTTTATTTTGAAAAATTACAATGTTGAAATACAACGGGCGCAGCGCTATATCCGCATGTTCCCGCACCGGCACGATTTTTTTGAAATTGAGTGTACACTGCGTGACTATGGCCTGCACTATATCGGCGGGGAACGCGTGGAAATGCGCACTGGTGATATCTGCATTGTCCCGCCCGGGGCACGGCACAACACCTACGTATACCCCGATGGGATCATGCTCAATATCAAGATTCGCAAAAGTACTTTTGAGAATGTGTTTACCAACATTTTACAGGATCGCACAGCACTGTCTGAATATTTTGTCAAAACACTTTATACGGCGGACTACTGCAATTCCCTTACCTTTCACTGTGGGGAGGATTCCTTCATACGAGATCTGTTGCTGTGCATGTATGAGGAGCAATTTTCCGGTAAGGAATATGCCAATAAGGTGATCGATGGCCTGATTATGACCTTTTTCGCCTATCTGATCCAGAATTACGATGATACATTGGAGTTTTCGACAGCGATCAGCAACAGCAGTGAGCGCATGATTGAGATTGAAAACTATATCCGGCAAAATTATAAAAATGTCACATTGAAATCCACAGCTGAGCACTTTTATTTAAGTCCGCAGTATTTGAGCACCATTATCAAACAACAGACCGGAAAATCCTTTACAGAGATTCTCCGGTCTATCAAGATGCAGCACGCCCATGACATGCTGCTGAATACAAAGATGAAAATTGACGACATCTGCGAGGCGGTTGGATACCATGATACAACGCAGTTTATCAGGACGTTTAAGAAACAGTTTGGCAGTACGCCCAAACAGTACCAGAAGCAGAGTGAAAACATGAAATAATCACATCAACGCCTTTTCAATGTTTCCCCCCCTTGGAGGGACAATACGCCTCCCTTAAATAGGGAGGCGCTCTATGCCACACAAACTCCGCCCTGCACTCGTAGGGAACGCTGAGGGCAGCGTTTCGCCACACATTGGCAATCAGTAGAAAGCACTTGATGATGGTGACTGACGAGGGGAAAGCTTCGGGGCACGTTCTCCCCTTCTCGCTCCCGCACAAAACAAGAACCTCCGCACAAGGCGGAGGCTCCTGTTCAGAAAGGTTTATGAAAACAAAGGTTAATCATCCTGTTTGCGGCGGGCAGAAGCTGCAACAATTGCTGCACCAGCGGCCGCCAGCGCTACAAATGGAACCACAAGGGAGTCGCCCGTTTCAGGGGTATCGGGTGCATCCGGCGTATCGGTAGGCGGTGTGACAGTCGGTTCCTCCGGAACTTCGCCCGGTCGGATGGTGACTGTGCCATCGTCATTTACCGTAAAGTCGAGATAGACCCGATCCGTACCCTGCGGATAGCGGACAATCTGCGTGCCGTCTGCAAGCGTCTCCACAACGGTCTCCGGCACATCGGCGGCCTGGAGCACAAACTCCGTGCTGCCGATCACAGCGCCACCTGCGGAGATGTCGAGATG
>USLQ01000116.1 GCA_900555545.1 uncultured Oscillospiraceae bacterium
CACCCGCACGATCAGTTGATTCACGAGCACACCTACACCTCCCGGCATCAGCATGATCACCATCGGGAATATGCCATGGTCTACCGGGACGAGATTGAGGATAAAATTGATTTTATCATTGACGCCCTGCGCAAAAAATACCCAGATCTGAAAAACTACCGTTGGTACGCAATCAAGCTGCTGGAAAACGATAAAGAGATCAAAGACCGGTATCCCGTAGATCTGAGCGGCATCCTTGACCGCAATTATGAATCCGAGATCATCAACGAAAAATACGATTTCATCTCCGAAATCATCGACGAAGTACTCATCCATAAGCAGCGGCAGGACCAGCTGACGGAAAAGGTGGACCGGGTGCTGACACACCGGATCTGGGGGATCCCCGCTTTTCTCGCGATCATGGCGGTTGTATTTTTCCTGACCTTTACCGTGGGCGACTGGATCAAGGGGTACTTTGAACTCGGCGTCGGATGGTTCTCCGACAGTGTCGCGCAAGGTCTGGCAGCCATCCACACCAATACAATCCTGACCTCACTGATTGTCGATGGTATTATCAGCGGCGTCGGCACTATTCTGACATTCCTGCCCAATATTTTCATCCTCTTCCTGGCCCTGGCCCTGCTGGAGGACAGCGGATACATGGCGCGCGTCGCCTACGTGATGGAAGGGATCATGAGCAAATTCGGCCTCTCCGGCCGCGCATTCATCCCTATGATCCTCGGCTTTGGGTGCACCGTCCCCGCTATCATGGCCTCCCGCGCGCTGGAGAGCAAACGGGACCGCTATAAGGTGATGCTGGTCACACCGTTTATGAGCTGCAGTGCCCGTCTGACGATCTATATCCTGTTTGCGGAGATGTTCTTTGCCGAAAAGGCGATGATCGTCGCCTACTCCATGTATCTGATCGGTATTCTGGTAGCCATCGCTGTGACGGCGATCCTGCACCTGATCGACCGGAAAAAGAGCCCCAACTATCTGCTGATCGAACTGCCGGAATACAAGGCGCCCAGTGCGCGCACCGTGTTTATCTATGTATGGGAAAAAGTAAAGGACTATCTGACCAAGGCGGGAACCACGATCTTTATCGCAACGCTGATCATCTGGCTGCTGCTCAACTTTGGCCCGCAGGGCTATTCCGCCGATATGTCCGACAGCTTTGGATCCTATATCGGCAAATGGCTTGTCCCCATCTTCGCGCCGGTGGGGCTCGGCTTCTGGCAGATCATCGTGGCGCTCATCGCAGGCATTTCCGCCAAGGAGGTTGTCGTATCCAGCTGCGCGGTATTATTTGGCGTGATGAACGCCACCTCCGCCGCCGGGATGCAGTCTTTTGCCGCGACGCTTGGTTCCATCGGTTTCGGCCCGCTCAACGCCTTCTGTCTGATGGTCTTCTGCCTGCTGTACATTCCCTGTGCTGCGACGCTCGCCACTATCCGCAAGGAGTCAAACAGCTGGAAATGGATGTTCTTCACTGCCGCTTTTCAGCTGATTGTGGCATGGGTTGTCACCTTTGCCGTGTATCAGATCGGCCGCCTGTTTGTGTAAAACGCTTTTCTTTCTCCCACCGTTTCAATAAATGGACCGGTGGGAATTTTTCGGTGCAAACCGGCTCCCATCGTCAAAATAGGGCCATGTATTGATTTTTCAAGGCTGGTATATTATAATAGTGGTGTTTATGACTTGGGAACTTTCGTCTGAAAGATTCCATTTTCTATGTTTTTCCCTTCAAATCCAGAAAGCACTACACATCAAAAATTGACGCCATATCCAAATCACACGCCGGGATTTCCACTCCCCGCGTGGTCAGGCAGATAGGAGCCGATCATGGAACACACCCCCTTTTTGAGCATTGTAATGCCTGTATATCGTGTGGAAAAGCACTTAGAAAAAGCTGTCAACAGCATTTTAAATCAGGACTTTAACGATTGGGAATTGATCTTGGTAGATGACTGCTCACCGGATGCCAGCGGGCAGATTGCCGACAGGCTGGCCGATGGCAATGAACGGATTGAGGTGGTTCATCTGCCCCGGAATGAGGGGCTAAGCTGTGCCCGCAACACAGGCTTGGCTCAGGCGCGCGGCCAATATATCTTTTTTATGGATTCGGACGATACCGTAGACAGCACGCTCCTCTCCGAAATTTTTCGTGCGGCACAGGACAATCATCCACAACTAATCGTATGGGGATTGATCGAGGAATATTACAATGAGGCGGGTAAGCTCTCCTATACCAAGGCTGTGGACTTCCCGCACACGGTATGCACAAATCGCGGGCAGGTGCGTTCCACTGTCTTTCAGTTGGAGAGCAGGACGCTGTTTGGCTACGCATGGAACAAGGCATATGACCTGGCCTATCTGCGCCAAACCGGCCTCCAATTTGAGACGGTCACTCTGATCGAGGACATCCTGTTCAACGTCAATTTAATTCGGGATGTCGAACGAATGACGGTTCTTTCAATCACACCGTACCACTACCAAAAGCGGATCGACAACAGCCTGACGAATAAATTTGTCCCCGAATATTATGAATTGCACCGCCGCCGGGTCCAAATGATCTATGACCTGTACAACGTATGGGGGATGTTGGACGATCAGATCCGCTCGGCGCTGGCAGCGATCTATGCACGGTATATTTTTTCCGCATTACAGCGCAACTGCGACCCACGTGCCCAGATGGTGCACCGGGATCGCCAAACCTGGGTACGCACACTCTTTGCGGATCCCCTATTCCAGGCGCTTGCGCCCTACATGAGCCGCAGCGGCGGCCTATTGAAGATTCTGGGTATCTGTTTGGCTGCCCGGAGCGTTGCACTTTGCCTGCTGTTCGGCCGCCTGATTTATGTAGTCAAGACAAAAATGCCGCTTGTGTTTGCAAGAGCCAAGCAGAAGAGATAGTAGCCGGGCTTTTCAAACGCGTTACACACTGGTGTTTGTTATAATGGGGAGGCAACATGAAAAAAATTCTGATCGGCTTTATTATTGATGGAAAAGGGGGCGGGATAGATCAATACCTGCTCAATTTTTTCCATACGGTAAACAGCGATATGGTACATTTCGACTTTTTGACCAATCAAATTACAGAGCCGCTCCGTCAGGAGCTGGAGCAGGGACACGCCGCCCTGTATGAGGTGCCGTCTCTCATGCATCCCGTGCAGCAGTACCGCCGGATCCGTGAGCTGATCCGAGAGAACGCCTATGATATCGCGTACTTTAACGTATCTACCGCCATTACCTATCCCGCCATGAAGGCCGCACATGACGGGGGAGTCCCCAAGGTCTATGTCCACTCTCACAGCGCAGGATTCGACTGTGTGAATACGCTCAAACGCAAGGTTATGACATCCCTGCACCACATCCTAAAAGGGCCGCTCTGCCGGAGTGCCAACGGCTACTATGCGTGTTCTGACAAAGCCGCGGAATGGATGTTCACCGAGCAGGTGTGCCAAAGCGGTAAGGTCCACCATATCCAAAACGCAATCGACACTTCAAAATTTGCCTTTTGCCCAGAAAAGCGCCAGGCTTTGCGCCAAAAATACGGCTTGGCGGACAAGTTTGTCATCGGAACAGTGGGCAATATGCTCTATGTAAAAAATCAGTTATTTTTAATTGATATCTTCCGGCAGCTCATCCAGACAGAGCCGAACGCCGTCCTCTTCATTGCCGGGGACGGCCCTCTGCGCCCCGCTTTGGAGGCCAAGGTACATGAATACCACCTGGAGGACAAAGTGCTGATGCCCGGAAGAGTGGATACAGCGGACGGATATATGAGTGCCTTTGATGTGTTCGCTCTGCCCTCGCACTTTGAGGGAATGCCGATCGTGGCTGTGGAGGCGCAGTGTTCCAAACTCCCCTGCGTATTAAGTAACACCATTACAAAGGAAGCCAGCTTGAGCAACCGGTGCAGCTTTGTTCCGCTGCACGATACAGGTGCCTGGGTTCATGCACTTCTGTCCTACCGGGGAATTGCCCGGAGCCAAATGGAGATCACCCGCGATCTCTTCTCTTTTGACCTTGAAAAACAAAAAGAGACACTGCTAAACATTTTACAGTAAGGAAGAAAAAACAAAGAGAGGTTTCACGAATGTTACAACAGAAAGCAAAATTGGATCGAGTATTTGACTGGATCGATCTGGCCTACAAAATCCTTTTTTTGGTATATGGCCTGCTCTATTTTAACTCGTTCACTTTTGGTACGCCGGTCATGTCTGCCTTTGTTGCGATCTCCACACTGATGGCGGGCGTGCTGCTGCTGTACCGGCTGGCGCCACTTTGTACATAATGTCGTCCTGTGGATCCTGATCGCGTTCCTGGTCAGCTATGGGATCTCCATGGTCATCAACTATCAATACGGTATTTTGGCTCCCCTCAAAACGATGGTCTGGATGGGGATGCAGTACCTGCTGCTGTTCGCGTCCGACGACCGGAAGAATATGGACAGCCACCGCAAGGTGTTTCATGTACTGGCGTGGGTCTATATCGTCTATATGTTCCTGGCGAGTCTTGCAAGCCTGGTCATGATGTTTACCCAGTATGGCCATGTGGAAGACATCTCCGGTGCGGATGGAAACGCCATGCGTGTCATCACCGGGTTTGTTTGGGGGCGGCTGTGGGGCGTCTTTACCGATCCGAACTACGCCTCCACCATGTCCACAGTCGCCGTTGTCTTCTCCCTATACTTCTTCAAAATTTACCGGCGTATTGTGCTGCGCATCTTTATGGTCGTCAATATCGTCCTTCAGACGCTTTACATCACATTCTCGGATTCCCGCACCGGTCTGGTTGCTGTCTTCCTCGCCATAGGGGTATACTTTTTCTGCTGGATGGCCACCAAAAAGGACAAGATCAAGATTCATTCCGCCGCCACTCGAACGATTGCCTGTATCGCGGCGG
>USLQ01000117.1 GCA_900555545.1 uncultured Oscillospiraceae bacterium
CCGCCACGGGGCAAAAATTTTTTGTGAACTGCATCACCCGGGCCGCCAGACGCTATCGATTCTGACCTCCACCTGGCGCATGAGCAGCTTGGCCGGCAAGATGTTTAACAGCTATTGGAGCTTGTTCTTTAAGATTGCTCAAAAGCGTGACCTGGTGGAAAAGACCCATCTGCTCCCGCCTGTTGCGGCGCCCAGTGCTGTCCCGTGCCGTTTGGAGCGCCAGAAAACGCGCGCCCTTACCGTCAAGGAGATCATCCACATTGAGGATGAATTTGCGGAGGCCGCCCTCCGTGTGAAGAAGGCGGGCGGAGACGGCGTGGAGCTGCACGGCGCACACGGCTATTTGATTCAGCAGTTCCTGAGCCCCTATACCAACCGGCGCACCGATGAGTACGGGGGATCCTTTGAGAACCGGATGCGCTTTATCACCAACATCATTCGCAAGATTCGCGAAAAGTGCGGCGCAGATTTTCCACTGATCGTGCGCCTGTCTGTGGATGAATTTTACCGCGAGCTCGGCGAGCCGGAAAACGGCTATACCCTGGAGGAGGGCCTGAAGATCGCCAAACGGCTGGAGGAACTCGGGGTAGATGCACTGGATGTTTCCAGCGGCACATATGAGACAATGAACTACTGGCTGGAACCGACGGAGTTTGAGTGCGGCTGGCGAAAAAATCTGGCTCAGGCGGTCAAGGCACAGGTACAGGTTCCCGTGCTGGCGGCGAACCTGATCCGCAGTCCGGAGCAGGCAGAACAGCAGCTCGCGGACGGTGTGCAGGATTTTATCAGCCTGGGCCGCCCATTGCTGGCGGATCCCTTCTGGGCGCAGAAGGCGGCTGATGGCCGTGCGGCAGATATCAAGCGCTGCATCTGCTGCCTGTGGTGCTTTGAGAGCATGCTGGACGGTGCGGAGCACCGGCAGGCCGGGCAGTGCTCCGTGAATCCGCGTGTGTGCCGCGAGGTGGCGGTGCCGGCCGATCCCGTGCGTGACGGGGACGGACGCACGGTTATTGTGGCTGGTGCGGGCCCGGCTGGCCTGACCGCAGCGGAGGTGCTGGCTGCGCGCGGCTTCCGCGTCCAGGTGTATGAGAAGGCAGAACGCCCCGGCGGCCAGCTCACCCTGGCTGAACTCCCCCCGCATAAGGAAAAACTGGGCTGGTGCACACAGGATTTAGAGCACGCTGCGCGGAAGAACGGCGCGTCGATTGAGTACGGCCACGAGGTGACGGCAGAGGAGATCCTGGAACAAAAGCCGTATGCAGTGTTTGTCGCCACGGGCGCCGTGGCCTGCAAGCCAAAGGGGATCCCCGGCGCCGATCGGGAGAATGTACACACCTCTGATTACGCACTGCGCAACAGCGAGCGTTTTGCGGGCAAGACAGTCGCAATTATCGGCTCCGGGATGACTGGGCTGGAGACGGCGGAACTGCTGGCAGATCGGGGGGCGCAGGTGTTTATCATCGAGATGGCGGAGCGGATCGCCCCTGGCACCTATCACCAGCATTTGGACCGCGCGGTCCCACTGCTGCGCGGCAAGGGAGTCGCCATCCTGACAGGGCAGAAGCTCAGCGCCATCGATGATCAAGGCGTGACCTTTACCGATGTCAAAAGTGGTGAGAGCCAGACCCGTCAGGCAGATGAAGTCGTGATTGCCATTGGTGTGGAACAGGTTCATGCGCTCTACGATGAGCTGAAGGGCAAGCAGGAGAACCTGTTTATTATCGGCGACGCCGGGCAGAAGGGGCGCATCGCCAGCGCGACCCGGTCGGCATTTGACCAGGCGCGCGGACTGAAATAAAAAGAGTGCGTATTTGAAAAAAGCGCGGATCCACATCGGATCCGCGCTTTTGCATGGATGGGATTCCAGTTTTTACCGCTCTCATTTGGAGGGGTGTAGGGCAAAGGATTGTGGACAAAGCAAAATTTTCTTGTAACTGCAGGAAGATTTACCGGCTTCGGACAATGTCACATGCCGCCTCCATTACAGTGCGCGCCACAGGCAGTGCCACGCCGCGGCCGCTGCCGCCGTTCTCCACCACGACCACGAAGGCGAGGGGCGTCTCCTCGTTACGGGAGAAGCCGACGAACCAGGCATGATCCTCCTTGTCGCCGCCGACTTCGGCCGTGCCGGTCTTGGCGCATAACTCCATGCCGTCAAAGTTACCGTCTCCGTAACTGTTGATCACATTGGAGCGCATCAAATCAGACAACTTATCTGCAATTGTTCCCGAAAAGTAGGCCTTGCCGTTCTCCGCCTCCCCGCGCTGCGTCATCAGTCCGGCGGGGGTCTCCACTCCGGCGACAACATAGGGGAGCACAGGCGTTCCGCCGTTGGCAATAGCACCCATCAGCAGCAGCTCGTGATACGGGTTGACCAGATCGCTGTACTGGCCGATGCTGGCCCAGCCGAGATCCGCATTTGTCGCATTGGAGACGTCAAAGGTGCTCTGCGCGATCGTCATCCGGTCCATCTTGAGTGCGTCCGGATTGGCGGTGTTTGTCTTGAACCCGAGCTTGGCGGCCTCCGCATTCATATCCTCGGCGCCGACCTGAATCCCGATCTGGGCAAAGGCCACATTGCAGGAGTTGTTCAGCGCCTCCTCAAAGGTCTGGGTGCCGTGACCACTCCGGGCGTTGCAGATGATCGTACCACCGGAGGTCTCATATTCCCCCGTACAGGTGAAGGTCTGGGATTCAATATCCGGGATATACTCGAGCGCCGCCGCTGCCGTCACCAGCTTGAAGGTGGAGCCGGGCGTGTAGACGCCGTTTAAAAACCGGTTTAGATAGATACCGTCGTATTTTCCGGTGGTATCGGAATCGATGTCATCCGGCTTATCCTCCGGATCATACGTCGGGGAGGAGACCATGCACAGGACCTCTCCGGTCTTATAGTTGTATACGCCCACCGTCCCTTTTCGGCCGTCCAGCGCGCGCAGGGCGGTAGCGCACAGATCAGCATCAATTGTCAGGTGAATGTCGTTACCGGTGCTGCTCCCATCCATAGAGTATACGCCGTTGACGAAGTTGTAGCCGACCAACTCGTCCTTATAGGTGGTCTGGAGGCCGGAGGCGATGATGCCCGCCGTATCCCCCAGCAGGTGCAGCGTGGCCCGGCGGATGGTGCGGTCACTGTTATACACGCGCTCGCCGTCCCGGGTCTCCACCAGCGGGGTCCCATTGGCGTCGTAGATTGTGCCGGCGTTCTTCAGCTCCCCCCCTACAAAGAGGTGTTCGTTGATGGGCTGCATCGCCCACGCATTGGCGTTTTTAACCAGGGAGCCGCAGTAAAAGGCCAATCCCAGCACGAAAAAGATCACCAGCGCGTAGATAACGGCCGCGCGTTTAGATGTGGTTTTCATTCAGGACCACCTCCGGCTCATTATAAAGCTTGGGATAGGAGCGGATGTCCGCTGCCTTGATATAGGCCAGCAGGCACCAGCAGCAGATCATACTGGAGCCGCCCTGGCTGATGAAGGGGAGCGTCACGCCTGTCAGCGGCAGGATGTCCGTCACGCCAAAGATGTTTAAGCACGCCTGGAAGAGCATCATCCCTGCCGCCGAGCAAGAGGCGATGGAGTAGAAGCAGGAGCGCGAGGTTGGCGCGCATTTGACGGTGTACACCGCCAGGAGCGCGAATGTCAGCACCACGATCGCCGCGAAGATCAGGCCCCACTCCTCGCACAGCATACCAAATGCGAGGTCGGAGGTGGAGGCGAAAACGTCCCCCAATTTTCCCCGGCCGATGCCTGCGCCAAACAGGCCGCCGCTCGCCGCGTAGGTGAGCACACGCGTCTGCTGATAGCCGGTGGAATCCATGTATTCCCACACGTGGCGGTAGGCCGCAAAACGGTCGGCGACATAGGGCTTCATGTAGAGGATCAGGGCTGCGCCGATGAGCGCCGCACCGCAGATGAGCATGATGGATTTGATATCGCCCGAGCGCATGAATGCAATGATGATAAAGGTGAAAAAGAAAATCAGCGCCGTGCCGAAGTCCTGCATCAGGAACAGCATCCCCACGCACGCCACGGCAAAGATGATATACACCGTCAGGCTGCGGGTGGATTGCAGCTTTTCCAGCGTGGCCGCTCCGACAAAAATAAAGGCCACCTTCGCGAGTTCGGAGGGCTGGATGGAGACGCCGCCGATAAACAGCCAGTTGGTCGCACCGTTGCGCGCCTCGGCAAAGATGACTGTGATCAGCAGCAACAGGACCGCTATGGCGGCCACGGGCATACGCAGTTTCATTACGCGGTCCGTATCCCCGATCAGCCAGGTGAGAATGACAAACCCGACAATGCCGATCACAGTGGCCACGACCTGTTTGAACAGATCCCCGGGATTGACACTGGCGACGACAGCCATCCCGATGGCGGTCAAAAAGAAGCCGATCCCCTCCAGCTCCAAACTCTTTTTCTTTAAAATCAGGCCGCTGACGATAAAATACAGGTACTGGATCACCACATAGGCCACACAGGCGATTGCGGCCTGCCCGATCAGTTCCCCGTTCTCGTCAAATATTACCTGTGGGAAGACAATCGCCTCAAAAACCGTCAGGATGAGCAGGATTGTCGCGCCGTGGATCGGGTGGTGGCGCTTGACACGCCGCCGCGTGGGCGCTTTTCTCTTTTGCTGCTGTGCGTGTTCAGGCATGTGTTCCACCTCCCTGCAAAAGCGTTCAGGACTCCTGATAATGGCTATAATACGTTAAATCAATGCTGCCGCCCACGGTGATTGTATCACCGGAGTGGAGCGTGAGCTCGTCATCGGCTGGGTTGCCGTTGACAAAAGTGCCGGATTTGGAGCCGCAGTCCACAATCTGAAAATGGTGGCCGTCCCCGGTGATCAGCGCATGGCGGCGCGAAACGGCCGGATAGG
>USLQ01000118.1 GCA_900555545.1 uncultured Oscillospiraceae bacterium
TCCTCTGGGGGAAAGATCTGCCCTACCTGCAGCCGGTGGTGAGCACCGGCGACAAGCTCTCCCCGGACTACTCTTCCACCCTCGTACTGACGGCGGACCAATTCCGAGAGAAGGCCGCCGCACTGGAGGGGGCGGAGCTCTCCGGGGATGCCGCCAGCTGGGTGGGCAAGGCCGAAGTATCCGAATCACAGACTGTCACGCAGATCGCCATAGGCGGAAAAGATTTTACCGGCGAGCAGGTGCGTACCGCATTTGGGCTGCGCAGCCCATGCTTTACGGTTGCGTATCAGGATGGGTCCTTTACCTTTGATGTGTGCGGATACGGCCATGGAATCGGAATGAGTCAGTACGGGGCAGATTACATGGCGCGCCAAGGGAGCAGCTGGGAGGAAATCCTCACCCACTACTACACCGGCGTGACGATCGAAAAGGTATAGGCCTCCAACTGTTGAAGCAACTTCCCGCACTCCTTGATTTTAATTCCCATCTTGTTTTTCGACAAAAAATGAGCTATTATAAAAAGACTACATAATAGATCATACTATTGAAGAAAGATAAAGGGATGTGAAATACAAGGTGGAAGATATTTACTCCTCCAGCAACGGCCCCAAACGGCCGCGCGGGCAGAACGGCCATACACCGCCTTCGCACGACGACGGGCGCGACATTTATTCCGGCCGGCACGATGACTTTGAGCCAATCAACACCTACGACAGCGCTGATGATTTTTATCCATACGACGATTTTACAACTCCGCCACCCGAACTGGAAAAGCGTGGTTCCAACGCCGTTCGCCCCGGCTCCGCACCAGCCCGGCGGATGAACAGCGCACAGCAGCGCCCGGGGAGCGTTCCCGCCTCCGTTCAAAAGCGCTCCGCCCCCATGACGCGGTATGCGGATGCCGCCGAGGATATTTACTCCAATAAAAACAAAAGGCCGCCGCAATCCGCTGCGGCCCCCAAACGGAAAAAGAAAAAGAGCTGCTGCTTTAAGCTGGCAGTCGCCCTCCTTGCCCTGTTCCTCGTTCTGCTGATCGCTTTGGGTGCAGGTGGTGTTTATCTGTACAATCTGCTGGGAGATATTGACATTACCTCAGATGGTGCGGTTGAGAACCCCTATATCGACGAATCCAGCCTGGAGGACAGCGGCGATGTGACCAATATCCTGCTCATCGGCGTGGATGCCCGCGAGGGGGAGACCAAATCCCGCTCCGATACAATGATGATGGTCTCCATCGATACCCACAACAAGCGGTTCAAGCTGACCTCCTTCCTGCGTGACACGTGGGTGGACTACCCGGACGGTACGGACGGACGGCTCAACGGAGCCTCCTTTGAGGCCGGGCCGCAGTACACGATCGACATGATTGAGTACACCTACCACATCCGCTGTGACTACTACGCGATGGTGGACTTTGAAGTATTCCAGACAGTGGTAGATCAGCTGGGCGGTGTGGACGTGGAAGTCACCGAGCGCGAGGCAGAATATATGGGAAGCGGCAAGACCTATGCGCCGAGCCCACCCATTGAGATGGAGGCAGGTACCGTCCACATGGATGGCAACACGGCCCTGTGGTACTCCCGCATCCGCTATCTGGACAGTGACTATATGCGCACCGAACGCCAGCGCAAGGTGGTCTCCGCCATCATCGGCAAGCTCAAGGATTTGAATCCATTGGAAATGGTGGATCTGGTCAAGCAGATCCTGCCAGAGGTGGAGACGAACATGACGGAGGGGCAGATCATGCGCTTTGGCCTGAAGGCGCTCGGCTGTCTGGGCAACTCCGTCCTCCAGCAGCAGATCCCCGCCGAGGACACATTTACCAACGAGACCATCCGCGGCAACGCTGTATTGGTGCCCGATCTGGACGAGAACCGCTCCATTTTGAAGAATTTCCTATATGGAACGGATCCCGTGGAGGAGAGCACGCAGCCGGAATCATAAAACAATACCCTCTGGGCTCCTATTGAACGGGGGTTTCAGGGGGTATTTTTATCTTGACAAGGAGAGCGATTTTGTAAAATGATGGGCTGTCAATTCTTTTTTTAACAGGTTCTAACACAATTTTAACAAGAAAAAGCTTGCCCACAAGCGCAAATTCCGATATTATGTAAGAAGAGGTGAAAATCATGAGAGAAAATGAAAAGCTGCGCTTTAATTCAGACGGGCACTTCAAAATCGCCCAAATTGCCGACACGCAGGAGATTCCCGACGTCTCCCCTGACACGATCAAGCTGATCGAGGCCGTATTGGACCGGGAAAAGCCGGATCTTGTCGTATTTACGGGCGACCAGGTCAAGGGGTACTCCACCTACTTCCGCGGCAAGCCGGAAAAGGTGCGCTCCTGCATCGCCCAGCTGATCAAACCGCTGGAGGACCGCAGGATCCCGTTTGCCGTGACGTTCGGCAACCATGACGACCAGTGCGGCCTGAATAATTTGGAGCAGCTGGAAATTTACAAGGAGTCCCCGATGTGCGTCTCCGACACTGTGCCAGGCCTGACAGGCGGCGGGACAGATTTTTTACCCGTGTATGACCGCGAGGGAAACAAGCCCGTCCTCGGTATTTACCTGATCGACTCCCAGGGCAATCAGGGCGACGGCTACGCCCCTGTGGCGCAGGACGAGATTGAATGGTACCGCCAAAAGCGCGACGAGCTGGAAAAAGAGAACGGCGGCAAAGTGCTGCCCTCCATCCTCTTCCAGCACATCCCGCTCAAGGAATACTACAATGTGCTGGTGCGCAAAACAAAAAAGGAAAAGGGCTTTATCCGCGCGTTCCGCGAACACAAGGGCTCTTTCTTTGGCCTGGATGAGAAGCAGCGCAATTCCGACGTGGAGTTTATGGGCGAAGTCCCGGCCTCCCCGTATGAACAGTCCGGCCAGTTTGACGCCATCCAGGAGAAGGGCGACGTGTTCGCGGTGTATGTCGGGCACGACCATAACAACTGCTTTGTCCGCAACTATAAGGGCATTGACTTTGGCTATACGCCGGGCTGCGGCTTTAATGTGTACGGCCCGGGGCTCAACCGCGGCATCCGTCTGCTGGAATTTAATGAGCAGGATCCTCGCGCGTACAGGACCCATGTGGACACCTTTCAGGAGCTGTGCGGTACCAAACTGCAAAAACCGCTGCTCAACTTCCTGTACTGCCACGCGCCGACGAACATCCCCACCGCCCTCTTCTGGGCGCGTAACGCCGTATTGACCCTGCTGGGCGCCGGCGTTGCCATCGCGGCGATCGTACTGCTGATCCAACACCTGATGTAATCGACAATAAGCGGAGGTATTATGGCTGATTCCAAAAACACTGCCCCGGAGCAGACTGCAAAACAGAGCTTTACGCAAAAACACGGAGAGCTGTGGAAATTTATTAAATTTTCCTTTGCGAGCGGCGGCTCCACCGTAATTGAGCTGATTATCTTCTACATTCTTCAAAACGTCGTGTTCGAGTCGCTCAACACCACGCCCGTCCACTTTTGGATCTTCGACTTTGAGGGTATTGGCTATATGTGGGCTTATCTGATTTCCACCACGATCGGCTACCTGCTGGCCTTTATCTTCAACCGGAAGATCACCTTTAAGGCGGACGCCAACCCCGCGCTGAGCATGGTGCTGTATATCATCATGGTGGTGTTCACCATCTGCGTGACGACCGTTCTCGGCCCGTGGATCACCACCCTGTTTATTGAGAATGGGATGAAGACGCTCGGTGAAATCATCACCAAGCCCATCGTGGCTCTGATCCCGACGATCTGGACCTATCCACTCAACCGCTTTGTCATCCACCGCCGCAAAAAGCCGGAGGCGGAACAGTAAAATTTCATTGTATATCAGCGCTAAAAGGCGCCGCCTGTCCGGTGAAAGGGCAGGCGGCGTCTCTTTACATTACATTTTCTTTTCCAGTACAGTGCTTACAATAATCATAATAGCAGGCTGAAGGGCCACAATCCCACCCGTAATAATAGCAGGTAGAAAGAGATCCAGGCCGATAAAAACAACTGTTGCCAGACCGAGCAGGAGGGTCAAAATCATACAGGTGATGTTGCCCGTCTTTTCCTGAATGGCGATATTCCGCTCATCCATCACATGGACCTGATAATCCCGATCTTTTTTCATCATCTTGTCATGCAAAAGCTGAACGTGACTGACGGAAAACAGAATTGAAAACAACACCGCCAACGCCAGATCAGCTGCCTTGGGAAGATCCGCAAACACAATCGCTGCCAATGCCATAGTAGCCAGCGCATAACCACAGCAACAGAATACTTTGCGTCGTTTGCCCATATAAATTCCTCCTATGATAAAACCACCGTATCAGAGTTTTTTCTCCAGCCACACACCGGAGACCATCCGCACAACTGGCTGGATCGCGAGAATCACCCACAGGAAATAGACGGGGATCATATAATCCATAAAGACAAAAACAATTATTGATATATAAAGCAGAACGTTTGTCACCTGCCCCATATTGTTGGACGCCCGTTCACGGATCATTTTTTCCCGTTCATCATCTACCGACTCACTCTCATTTAAGGCTCTATAATGTATTTCGGCAATTGCCAAGACAATCATAACAATCAGAAAAATCAATTTGGTCCACACGGGAAGGCCGCTAAATAGACAGAGTAAAAACAACACCCTTACCGTCAGGCTGATAACTTCCATCAAAATCCCATGCCGGTTCATTCCTCTTCCCCCTCATAGATAAAAATCTCCTCAATACTCCTGCCAAAATAGCGTGCGATCTTACAGGCCAGCAGGATGGACGGATTATACCGCCCATTCTCGATCGATCCGATCGTCTGACGTGAGACGCCCAGCGCCGCTGCCAGTTCCTCCTGGTTGATCTTGCGCTCTTTGCGCAGCTGTT
>USLQ01000119.1 GCA_900555545.1 uncultured Oscillospiraceae bacterium
ATCGGCCAGGGCATCGGCCGTTGGGGCAACTTTATGAACCAGGAGGCATTCGGCTGCAACACCGATCAGCCCTGGGGCATGATTAGCAGTAAGACGACCGCCTATCTGCTCAGCCATGAGGCGGAGATCGAGGCCGGCGGCGTGATGGTAGATCCATATGCGCCGGTACATCCAACATTCTTTTACGAGTCCATGTGGTGCCTGCTCGGATTTTTTGTCCTGTGGCTGATCTGCTCCAAATTCCGCAAGTTCAGCGGGCAGATTGCCCTGTGCTATGGCATCTGGTACGGCCTGGAGCGCATGGTCGTTGAAGGGCTGCGTACGGATAGCCTGTATATCACCGGCACCAACATCCGCGTCTCCCAGCTGCTCTCGGCTGTTCTGGTGGTCGTGTGTCTGGCCGTGTTGATCTTTATGCTCATAAGGGTCAAAAAACATCCGCGCCCGATCGAAGGGGTGGACTTTTTCCCGGAGGAGCCAAAAAAGGAACCTGCTAAGCAGAAAAAAACCGAGGTCACTGCCCCGGCAGTACAGGCGGAGGAAATCTCCGCAGAACATCAAAAAACAGACGGAGGGGATTCAAATGGCGCAGATCATTGACGGTAAGGCTGTAGCGGCGCAGGTACGCGCCGGGGTGGCACTGGAGGTTGCCCAGCTCAAGGAGCATGGTGTTACACCCGGGCTGGCGGTCATCGTCGTAGGGGACGATCCGGCCTCCCGCATCTATGTCAACAATAAGAAAAAGGCCTGTGCGGAGGTGGGCATCTACTCCGAGGAACACGCTCTTGCGGCGGACACCTCCCTTGACGAGCTGATCGCACTTGTCCGCGCGCTCAACAGCCGCGGCGATATCAGCGGTATTCTGTGCCAGCTCCCGCTACCCAACGGTCTGGATGACCGCGCTGTCATCGAAAATATCGCCCCGCTGAAAGATGTGGATGCGTTCCATCCCGCCAACGTGGGGCGGATTATGCTGGGGGACTATCACTTCCTGCCTTGCACGCCCGCCGGGATCATGGAGCTATTACACCACTATAATATCAGCGCCGAGGGCAAGGAATGCGTCGTGGTCGGCCGGAGCAACATTGTCGGCAAGCCGATGAGCATGCTCCTCCTGCATGAGAACGGCACGGTGACCACCTGCCACTCCCGCACGCGGGATCTCAAGGCCGTCACATCACGTGCTGATATCCTGGTGGCGGCGGTCGGTAAGCCCAAGTTCATCACCGGCGACATGGTCAAGGAGGGCGCAGTGGTGATCGATGTAGGCATGGACCGTGATGAGAACGGCAAGCTCTGCGGTGATGTGGATTTTGCCACCGTGGAGCCGAAGGCCTCTTACATTACACCGGTGCCCGGCGGCGTGGGTCCCATGACGATCGCCATGCTGCTGAAAAACACCGTAACCGCCGCTAAAATCCAAAACATGATCCCCTGAATTTGTGCGCGATGGGGAATCCCTGGAGAGAGAAAGATCCCTTTCAGCTGTATCCAACAGAATATTTTTGCTGGAATTATCCTATCACACGGACGGAGGGATTTGAATGGATACCGTCTCAACCGCTATTCTGATCATCGTACTCTGTATCCTTGTCGCAGCAGTGATTGCCGCGGCAGTCTCCTACATTCGGTTTTACAAATATGAGCACTTCCGCTGCCCCAAGTGTGGTCACTGCTTTAAACCACCTGTGCTGAAAATGATTTTTTCCGTAAACGCGGTGGAGGGTAAAATTTTAAAATGCCCCGCCTGTGGGGAGCGGGAATACATGGAGCCGGAGCTGGATGACAAATAGCATCGCACGGAGGAAAACGCCTCCCGCGTGAAAAGTTTACAAGCCTTAAAACTGAAGTCCTTCAGCGGAGGACTTCTTTTTTCACGGTCGGCCCAGACTCCTCAATAAATTCCGATTTTTGTATGTTTAATACCGGATTATGGATTTAAACGCAGCAAAAAATTATTTATAATAGGGGGAGAAAGGGATGATCTGTCATGAAAATCTATCAAAAAGACAGGAGCGATCCGGCCCGGCTTTTCGACGATCGGGCGGAACTAAATGAGCTCTCATACGGTACCGATTTTTCCTTTAACGTGATGCGGGAGGAATACTTTGTGGTACAGCTGCTGTTGTGCGAGTGCACTGGGGACTATCAGATTACCGCCGATGGCATGGAGGGCCGCACAACCGTGTACAACACACAGGGCATCGATAAATTTGGCCGCCCCTTTACCCGTAAATTCCACGCGGCCGCAGATCAGATTAATCCCGTCTACATTGGCTTTGATTTTTCCGGCCTGCCCGCCGGACAGTATCTGGCAAAACTCCACCTGGATGGCCCGGAGCAGCAGACGGTCACCCTGCGCTTTTCCGTATCGCAGGCAGAGGTACAGAATCACGGGTACAACGAGCTTTGGAGGCTTTCCCGCCTCAACTGGCTCAACAGTACACGCGCACAGGATCACCGTGTTGTCACACCATTTTCCCCTGTGGAGACAGACGGAAAGGTGATCCAGATCCTCGGCCGCAAAATTGAGCTGGGTGACGATCTTCAGATCCAGCAGATGTACAGTTATTTTGACGAGGGAGTCTGTCTGACGAATGAAATACAGCTCGAATTGCTGCGCAAGCCGGCCTCTTTTGCGATCGAAAATGAAGTTTTCACATTTTCAACACCATCTGTTGAAAACTTGAAGGATTGTGCTCTGATCGCGGTTGCAGGGGAGAGTGAGTATCTCTCCGCACAGGTAAAATTAGAGGCGCGCTGCGAGGGCAAGTTTGAATATTGGATCACTCTCACCCCAAAGGCGGAGTTAGAATCGCGCATTGTGCTCACTTTTCCCTTTTCAAAGCAGGCCGGCGTTTACAATATGGGGCTCGGCAAGCGCGGCGGCTATTTTGCGGATATCCGGACTGGATGGGACGGCCTGCGCCATGACAGCCTGTACACCGGAACAGCCAACGGCGGCGCAATGATCCGCCTGAAAGATGAACATTACCGCACGCCGCTTGTCAACGTCTATTACAACAATCTGCCCATCGTCATTCCAGAGGATACCTGGGATAACCACGGCGCCGGGAGCATTGCCTCCATCCGCACGGAGGAGGGAACTGATTTTACTGCGGATACGGGAATTTTCCACTTCCGGTGTGGAAAAAGCCTGACTTTCCGATACGAGGTATATCTCACGCCGTTCAAACCCATCGACTATAAAAAGCACTATGCCACCCGATACTATCAAAGCTATCACGTTGGGAACCGGGAATATAAACATCTCCGCCGAGCCGAAAAGGCGCATCTGAACTACTTCAATGTTCACCACGGGAACGCCCTGCATCCATATATCAATTATCCATTTATCGAGACCGAACGGCTCAAAAAATTTATTGACACAGCAAAACAAAAGGGGATCGGGGTCAAGCTCTACTATACGGCGCGGGAGATGAGCAATCACACGGCGGAGCTCTTCTGCTATAAGGCGCTTGGAAATGAGATTATCTTTCAGCAAAAAGGGCAGGGGCTGGACACTTTTAAGGATCGTGACTGGCTGCACAAATATTTTGGTGAAAATATCATCCCCGCCTGGCAGGTACACTACAAGAGTGGCCCGCACAAAGGGGATAACGACATCGCTTTTATCATCCAGCCCGATTCCCGGATCGAAAACTATTATATCGAAGGGCTCCAGTGGCTGATGGATCATTTGGGCATCAAGGGAATTTATATTGACGACACCTCCCTGGATGATGTGACGCTCCGCCGGGCGCGGAAGATTCTCGATCAGACGGGCGGCCTGATTGATATGCACATGTGGAATCATGAAGAGGCGCGTGCCGGCGACTGCCCCTGTATGAATATTTATGCAAATATCCTGCCCTTCGTGGACAGCCTGTGGATTGGAGAGGGATTCGACTGCCGCAAGCTGGACCCGGACTATATCTTCACGGAGGTCAGCGGCTTGATGTACGGCAACATGAGCGAGATGCTCGAGGGAGGCGGGGATCCCTACGCCGGGATGCTCTACGGCATGAACAACCGGTATGGCTGGCATGTGTACAATGCGGACAGGATCTATCGCGTGTGGGATGACTTTCACATCCAAGATTCCCGGATGCTCGCTACTGGCACAGCGAGTGCCCTATCCGCACGGATAACCTGGATGTACTGGTTACTGTGTATGAAAGGCCGGACGCCCTGCTTGTGGCTGTATATAACTTCTCCAGCCGGAGGCAGAATTTCCACTATCAGATCGATCTCGAAAAAATGAAGTTCAATACCTATCGGGTGCAGAAAATTCAGCTTTTCTGGCGCGAAAAGAGAAAAATCTCACAGGCAACCCGTCTAACTGGGGAAAATTCCCTCCCCGCACGCGATGGCATCCTGTTCCTGATCAAAAAGAGATATGAAAAGTATTGATTAAAAACAGGGAGAGATCATACAAATGAGTAGGTAATAAAGCCAATTCATAAAAATCTCGTCTTACAGCCAAAATTCATTCTCTTTCCGGCGGGATCAGTTTTTTCCACGACAGATCGTAGAACATAAAAAAATCCTGCCCAAATGGACAGGATTTTTTGAATTACTCTTCATTTTCCTTAGGCGTAATCATCCCGTACAGGCTCCCGGCCTCCGGCGCATCACTGCGCGGGGCGCGTTCCTCCTTCGGAGCGGCTTCAGCGGCCGCCGCGGATTCCTCCGCCTTGGCGGTAAAGGACTGGATCAATTCGTCTGGAATCTCCGCATCATTGATCTTCGGCCTATTTTCTACTTTTTTCTCCGGGCGGCCTGCGCGCTGCCTGTCACCCTCACGGCGCGGTTTTCTGATGC
>USLQ01000120.1 GCA_900555545.1 uncultured Oscillospiraceae bacterium
GCGCCGGACCGCCCGCAGTACTCTGTATGCCGGCGTCGATGGAATAGAGCGTACAACGCGACAGGATCGTCCCCAACAGATGAGAACGATCATCACACGTCAGAATAAACCGAACCCGTTCCGGCGGCTCCTCAAGCACCTTAAGCAGGGCATTCTGCGCCTGCTCAGACATATTTTGCGCCCCCAGCAACACATACACCTTGACCTCCGACTCGTTGGGGAGCACCACACTGTCCCGCCGCAGGGAGCGAATCTCCTCCACATGCAGGGAGCGCTGACCCCCATCCCCCTCCAAAATCAGCAGATCCGGATGGCTGCCGGCCGCCACTTTATGACAGGATGAGCACTCGCCACAGGGGCGCACTTCCTCCGCACGGCAAAGCAGCCCGGCCGCGATAGTGAGCGCCACACGGCGCGCACAAACTGCATCCGTGGCCTCAAACAGAACAGCGTGTGGAAAACGCCGCTCCTGCAACCTATCCTCCAATTCCTGACGCAATCGGGACGGCAGACCGTCCATCCCCAGTTCTTCCCGGGCAGGGGTCGGGGGATCCACTTTCCTCTGAACCGCCATGTTACAGCTTGAGGAATTTTTCAATGTCGAGGACGAACACGGTCGCCCCACCGACAGTGATTTCCACCGGCTCCGACATAAACATCTCATTCCCATACATCGGCGAGGGCTGGATTAATTGTTTGCGTTGGCTACTGAATCGTTTGAGCAGATCGAGCAGCACATCCACCTTCTCATCCTCCACGCCGGCCATCAACGTGACATTCCCTGCCTTGAGCAGGCCGCCGGAGGTTGAAAGTTTGGTAAAGTAAAAGCCTGACTTGGTCATCTCCGTCATCACAGCACGGCTGTCATCGCTGTGGACAATTGCAAATACGAGTTTCATGAAAAAGCCCCCTTCATCGGCTCCTGAGAGCCTGTATCCCGTATATGAACATTATAAAGCAAAAGCGGTCATTTTACAACTTTAATATTCATGACGCCAAAATTTTTCAGTGCTGCAATGCAGTCCGCGTCCATTTCCTCTCCCGGCATGACGATCGGGATGGCCGGCGGGCAGGGGCATTTGACCTGTGCGGCAATTCGCCCCAGGCAACGATCGACCGGAAATTCCTCTGCTGGGGCCAGAAGCGCCTCCCGCAGGCGCATCACGGTCCTAGGGCGGGGCAGTGATCGCACACCACAGCTGGAGCGGTCGCCCCCGGTGTGCGGCAGGTGCTCCAACGCGCGGCGCAGGATCTCATAGTCATATTTTGAATTCATCGGGGAAGGCATTAAAATAATCCCATCCGCCGATGCGTACTCCGGCTCTACCCCCATCGCCCGCAACAATTCCCCGCTGCGCACGCCGCCGGCTGTCATATTGGCGCCGCTGAGCGCGATGTGGAATGGATCACACAGGCCCTCCGGCTGCAGGAGTCCCATCGACTCCGCCATCGATTTTACAGCTCTGCACTGATCCGCCGACGTGCGGACCATCTCCTCTCCGCCATGCTCAAGCCAATCCCTGCACCAGTCCAGAGAGGTCAGGATCAGATAGGATGGGCTGGTGGAGCCAAACAACTCCATCGCGGCCTTGGCCTGTTGAACATACGCCGCCCGGCCGATCTGTAAAAAGGAACCACCCGTGAGTACCGGCAGCGTCTTGTGTGCCGAATCGGCCGACATCGCCGCCCCCTGCACAACCGGGTGCAGCTGTGGATCCAATGGATACAGATGTGCACCGTGGGCATTATCCACGATCACAGGGACACGGTATCGATCTGCCTGTTCACAGATTCCCCGGATGTCGCTCATCACGCCGTAATAGTCCGGCGAGGTGAGATAGACCGCCCGAGCGTCCGGATGTTCCCGCAGCGCCTCAGCTACCGACTCCGGTGTCACCCGCCCGGCGAAATACGGGCCGGCGGAATGGTCGGGATAAAGATATACAGGATCGATCCCGAGCAGTGCCATGGCGTTGACGGCACTGCGATGCATCACGCGGGAACAGATCACGGTACCGCCCTGCGGGGCACACAGGCGCATCATAGCCTGGATGCACAGGGTTGACCCCCCGGCGGAAAAAAGTGTGCGCGCCGTTCCAAAGTACTGGGTGGCCAGTTCTTCCGCCGCCCTGGTGGGGCCCAAATCGTCAAACAGGCTGCCCGTATCGGGGATCTCCGTTACGTCAAGGAAAGCGGCCTGCTCCAACTCCCATCCCCGGAGTTTTCCCTTGTGGCCGGGCATGTGAAAAGGGCTGCGCCCCTTTTTGGCATGGGCTTTCAAGCTTTCATAAAGTGGAAGCGGCACCAATCTCACCCCCCTATATGGCGCTGGAAAGCGCGATCATCACCGGCATGGTGATGATCGAAAGCACACTCACCAGGGAGACCGTCTGTGAGGCGATCCCCGTGTCCTTGTCATACTTGGCGGCAAACATAATCGTATTGTTTGCACTGGGGACTGACGCCGTGATGATGCAGGCGGTCAGCAACGTCCCCTGCAACCCCATCAGGCGAAAGCAGACAAGCATCAGGGCGGGCAGCAGCACCAGCTTGAACAGTGCCGTCACATAGGCCTTGGGGCGTGTAAACAGCGTGCGGAGCTTTGTATGCGCCAGATAGGTGCCAAACAGAATCATCGCCAGCGGTGTATTCAGATCAGCCAGGAGCTCGACGGGCTGGGCCAGGATTTTTGGCAGTGTGACATTGGCCAGAAAGAGCGGCAATCCGATCAGCAGGGAGATGGTGCCGGGATTGATCAACAGCCTTTTAAAGTCAAAGGAATCACCCTTTTTGCGCATCAGCCACACGCCGTGCGTAAAGCAGAACAGGTTAAAAACAACAATCCCTGCCGAACAATAGAATATCCCCTCCTCCCCCAGGACAGCACCTGCGAGCGGAATTGCCATGTATCCCGTATTACCATAGATACACGCGTATTTAAACACACAGTTTTCATCCCGCTCCCCTTTCCGAAAGATTGGGAGTGTGATCAGGATTGCGGCCACGTGGATGATAACCCCGCACAGCGCCGACAGCAGCAGGCCGTGCAGGCTGTCGCTTGTCATTTCCACACGTAAAAAAGACTCCACGATCACAGCGGGAGTCACAATATAAAAGAGCAGATTATTGGTCAGGCGGGCCGCCTTTTCCGTATAGATCCCCGCACGGTCGCAGAGCAGGCCTACAATGACGAGGATCGCAAGGATCGCCACCTGCTGGGCGGCGGTAATCATATTTTCAATAAACAAGGGCTTCCCTCCCGATAATTTTTATGAAAGGGCAGACGTCCCAATCTCCTCCCGGCTCCCCGTAGAGATGTATAGCAGATAAGCCACCATGAAAAACGGCAACACCAGATCACAGGCGTTGAGCGGATATCCATCTGCAATCCGATCGCCCAGGCCGCAGATCATCATGATCAGGCGTGGGATACTGACGATTGCGGCAGCCAATGCGGCGGCCAGGCCGCACCCATAGAGCTGCCACCGGACTCCTTCGCTCTCCACGCGGGAGTTCACGCGCGCAAAGGCGAGGAAAAATAGCATCATAAACGCCAGCATAAACAGCTCCAGCAGCAAATCGGAGACATTTTTAAAATTAATCATACGGATAAAGCGATTGACCGCACGGACGATCGCCCAGAAGACCGGCATCACCGCCAGAACCGCATACAGGGTACTGGAACCCCGACCATCCCATGAGAGGGAGAGACAGGCAAAGTACACGCAGGAGAGCATTGCAAAAATGACCTGAGCCGCCTGCGTGATAAATTGCATCATCGCATAGCGGGCGCCATCCTCCGCACCGGCACTCGCGCTGTACTCCACAGCGGAGCTGACAATCGTATAAATGGTATAGACTGCATCGATCAGAAATGCGATAGCCATTACTGCGGCCATTACGCACAGTACTCGGCTCCTGATCCGGCGATCCGGTACATCCGGGCGGATTCCCAGATAGGACAGAACCAACAGTGCAACACCCGCAACACCCGCCACCACGTACAGAATCGTGACGGTGATATGGTCGCCCGGCACAAAGAACCCGGTCTCCGGCTCGATCAGACAGATCGTCTGATACAGGCGCAGCGGGACGCAGATCAGCACAGCCGCCGCAAAGATAAGCAAAATCCAGGACGGCGTCAGCTTTTTTACACGCCCTTTAAATTTATTGATCAAATGAATCAGCCCCGTTTATCAAAATGATGTCATGCAAGCGTTTATCGGCACATATAATCTATGCGGGCGGACAGCCTGTGTTCCGCCCCCTTATTTTTATTATTTTATCCCATTTGGCCATTAAAAGTCAAGCTGGCAAAATGGGATCAAGGAGGTTTCAATATGCGCCCCATGCTCTCACTGGCCCTGGTGCTCTCCGCAGCGCTGTTGGCCGCACCAGCACTTGCTCTGATCCCCACCTCATCCAGCGGCAAAACAGAACCAAAAGCGCCCTTTTCTGACAGTTCGGATCCTGCTGAAGCGGCGGACGGAACCTTTAAGATTCTCCTGTCTGAATCAGGGGAGGTGGTCACCCTGAGTGAACGCGACTACCTGATTGGGGCCGTATGTGCGGAGATGCCGCCACTCTATCATGCGCAGGCCCTGCGCGCCCAGGCTGTAGCCAGTTATACCAATGCCTATCGGATGCGGGCCGCCAATCGCTCCAATCCGGATGACAGCCTCAAGGGCGCCGACCTGAGCGACAACACTGATTCCCATCAGGGGTACATGACCGAACAGGAATTGCGCGATAAATTCGGGGAAAATTACGACAAATATGTCGGCCTGGTAGCCGAT
>USLQ01000121.1 GCA_900555545.1 uncultured Oscillospiraceae bacterium
TCGGCAGCGTCATGTACACTCGGGCAAAATTGGTGGATGAAAACGGAACGGAAAAGCCGGTCCTGACCTTTGGCCCAGTGTGCGTGGAACCGGAACTCCAGCGCCAGGGGTACGGGAAGCAGCTTCTGGAATCGTCCTTTGAGCAGGCGCTTCGCCTCGGATATGATACGATTGTCATCTTTGGCAGCCCGGTCAACTATGTCGGCCGCGGGTTCAAGAGCTGCAAAAAGTTCAATGTCTGCTTGGAGGGCGGAGTCTTTCCCGCGCCCATGATGGTCAAGGAACTGATCCCCGGCGTACTCGATGGGCGCCGGTGGTTCTACCACCAGAGCCCGGCCATGGAGTTCGACGAGGCCCAGGCAGAGGCGTTCGATCAGTCTTTTCCACCGATTGAGAAGGGCTGGCAGCCCTCACAGGAGGAGTTCTACATCAACTCCAACGCCACGCTGGGGGCGTAAAAAATCCCCTTAGGGAACCAGATAAAAAAACGCGCCCGGAGACTTGAGCTCCCCCGGGCGCGGCCTTTATTTATCCTGTTTTTTTTACTCGTAGTGTTCCAGGAAGTACCGGTAAAACGCCACATTGTCCGCCACGGCGCGGATGTCGATATGCTCGTTTTCACTGTGGACGGATTTAAACTGGGTATTGTTGATCCGAATCGGAGCGAACCGTATGACACACGGGCACACATCCACCATATGGCGGGCATCCGTGCCTGCGGGCAACAGGTAGGGAGCGGCGGCCACATCCGGGAACACCGCATGGACGCAATCCTTGACAAACTGGAACTGCGGCAGGCTGATATCTGCCGGCCCGTGATACTCGCAGCCCTCTCCATCACGGACGGAGACGCCATATCGACCGGCGATCTTCTTGATCTGCGCGATGTCCTGCGCCAGATCCTTGTCATCGATACAGCGGAGCGACGCCGTTACCTTTGCGGAGGGGGAACTTCCTCCCTCGCCGGAGATTTTATTGAAGAAGCACTGTGTGCCAAGCATGGTGCCGGCCTGTGGGCTGACCGCAGGCATCACCTTTTTCACGATCGGCCAGAAGAGCCCTGTATTGGCAAATATCAGGCGGAAGGGGAAGGACATATATGGCGCCAGCCCCTCAAATGTGGCGCGCACACACGGGTACAGGCGGGTGATAAACGGCTTTTTGCGGTCCACCTCCGCGATAAACTTGGCCAGGCATACAATCGGCGTCTCCTCCTTGGCGGCGAGGCCGGCGTGGGCGGAGGCATCACTGGCCTCGCACTCGAGCACATGGCGGCCCTTCTCATGCACAGCCAGCATGGCGCACATGCAGGAGACGCCCGGCACCGGCGGCTCCACAATCGCGCCGCCCTCGTCGAGCACCAGCTCGAACTGGATCCCTTTCTCTTTACAATACTGGAGCGCCAGCGGGATGCCGTCCCCGGCAATCTCCTCGTTGTAGGAAGAACCGAGCCAAACGTTGCACGGGAACTCAAAGCCCACCTGGAGCAGCTCCTCGAGCGCCGTCATCTCGCCAAAGAGGGGCGTCTTTGTATCCACCGTTCCGCGGCCCCAGATCTGCCCGTCGATGATCTCGCCGCCAAAGGGATCGTGCTTCCACTCGCCCTCGGCCTCCACCACGTCGTGGTGGGACATCAGCAGGATGTTACGGGAGGTGTCCTTGCCGGGGATCCGATAGAGCCAGCCATCCTTTCCGGTGGTGATCTTCTCCGCACGGGTATGCAGGGTGGGGAACAGTTCCTGTACCGTGCAGTTGAGTGCACGAAATGCCTCCTCGTGCTCCTCAAAAGTTCCCTTGTTGGACACGGTTCGGCACTGGATCATCCGTGCCAACCGCTGGGCGTAGGCAGTCTGCTGCTCCTCGCTGTACCACTCCTTGCGCTCCCCAAGGGGCGTTCCCCTCCCTTTGACAAGCACGGCCCGTATCACGATGCAGAGGATAAAAACAACGACTGCCACTGCAATGGCGATCATCAGCCACCAATACCAGGCCATTTACTTTTCCCCCTTTGCGGCACGATATTCCGCGATGGTGCCAAGCACCTTTTTCTCCTGATAGAAGCTAAACCCGATAACCGCTCCGATGCAGATAATGCCGCCAATCAGGCCGGTGAGCTTCAGGCCGTAGCGGCCGACATTCTCTCCCGCAGCTGCGCCGACCTTGATGATCGTGGGAACGAGCATGATGGAGAACGAACCGCCCACCTTGGTGACAAAGGAGCGCGCCGCACTGAAAATCCCCTCCTGATTGACGCCGGTCTTGATGGTATCATACTGGATGACGTCGGACATCATGGCGTTGGGCAGGATGTTCAAGGCCGCGAACGGGAACGAGAATACGAGTGCCAGCGCGATCGCCTTGGCCATGGCCGGGAACGGCCAGTCCGCGCCGATGAAAATGATCAGCTCCGCGATGGTGAACACCACACATGCCGCAATGACGGTACCTTTTTTCCCCTTCTTTTTGACGTGCTTGTTGATAAACGGGTACATGATCAGTGATCCGACGATGGAGATCGCCAAAATCGGCGTGGAGGCCGCCTCGCTCAGCCCCAGCAGTGTGACCACGTAGTACATGATACACGTCTGGAAGAAGGACATCGCGATATTTTCCAACAGGGCTGCCACCGTCAGCCAACAAAAGTGCCTGTTGGAAAACGCGTGCTTGAGCGATGCGAAGAACGGCGCACTCGGCTTGACGGAATGGACATATTTTTTCTCATCGATCAGGAAGGCCGGGATGAGCAATAGCAACAGACCGACCACGGTGTAGCACACAAAGGTGTAGCGCCATGCCTCCAGCGCGGCAAATCCCGCGTTCTTCCACAGGGAGACGAAAACCGGCGTGACATAGCCGACGGCGCTGCCTGTGACGAACATAAAGGAACTGAGCGTATAGGTATTTACGCGCAGTTTTTCGTCATCGATCATCTCCGGAAGGAGTGCGATATATGGGATGACATACAGCGTGTAAAAAATAAAATAACCCCAGATAAAGGCGGCAATCCAAATATTATTCAAGAGCCCGGGTTCGCCTGCCGGCGCCCAGAAGATCAGCAGCGCACAAAGCCCATACGGGATGGCAAACCACTTCATAAACGGGATGCGGCGGCCCTTTTTTCCCTTCCACTTGTCGCTCAGCGAGGCGACGAGCGGATCTGTGATGGCGTCGATCAGCTGGCCAATCGCCTTGATCAGGCCAATCACCGTAAAAATGCCGAAAAAGACGACGCTCTGCGAGACAAGCGTCGGGATGCCAGACTCCACGGACGGCTGGTAAAAATACACCAGATAGTTCGCGATCATGGTGGTGAAGATCCCACGCGCAAACTCCGGCAGACAGTACGCTACCATCATGCCCTTTGAAAGTTTCATCAAATTCCCCTCCAAATGTTCATACTCCCGTCCCTCAAACGGGGTTATCGAAATTAGATTAGCACTTTTTGTCAAAAAAATCAATATTCTACAAAGGAAATATGTGACAAAATACAGTATCAATCTATAAGAGTAATAGGATATCCGCTTGCGCTTTGGTCCTAACTATGGTACAATCGCGTGGAATAAGGAGGGAGCCATCATGTACCGCTATCTGTTTTTTGATTTGGATGGGACATTGACCGATCCCAAGGAGGGGATCACAAATTCCGTCGCCTACGCATTGGAAGCCTATGGTATCCACGAGGATCCGGAGAAACTGATCCCTTTTATCGGCCCGCCGTTACATGAGTCATTTATGCAGTTTTATGGCTTTAGCCGGGAACAGGCCATGGCGGCGGTTGCCAAATACCGCGAGTATTTTGCGGATCGCGGCATTTGGGAGAATGCGCTCTATCCCGGTGCAGCGGAACTGCTGGCACAGCTCAAGGCGCAGGGTAAATCGCTCGCCCTGGCCACCTCTAAGCCAGAGGTATTTGCCCTCCAGATTTTAGAGCACTTTGGCATCGATAAATTTTTTGACGCCGTGTGTGGCAGCTGTCTGGACGGTTCGCGCACCGATAAGGGCGAGGTGATCGCGACTGCACATACGCGTTTGGAGCAGCGGTTAGGTCACCCGGTCCCACTCCCGGAGTGTGTCATGATTGGGGATCGGATGCACGATGTGATCGGTGCCAAAAGGGTGGGGATGGATAGCATTGGCCTGTCATTCGGCTATGGCGGAGCCGTGGAATTAACTCAGGCCGGTGCCACTCTTTTAGCGGATAGTTTTGAGTCCCTGCTGCATCTGGTAGAATCGGCGGATTCACATTGACAGCTCCCCGGGGATCGATTAAAATGGAAAAGGATTATTTGAGAACTACGGGGGAAGTGCCTTGAAAAAAAGTGGAAAAGTCGCCCTTTGCGCAGCAATCTATGTGGCCGCAATAGCGGCCATGTCCGTGCTCTTTGTATGGGCTGGGCAGAACCTGAGTGACTCCGGCCCTGCGCCGGAAAATATACCGCACTACACATCTGTGGTGCCAGAGGAGGGGATTCGCTACGCCTCCACCGAGGGCTGGACACTCACTGAACAGAATGGCGAACAGATCTTTACAGCACCGGATGGTGACGTGCGCCTGTCCGTCAAGCGCGCCACCGCCTACCAGAAAGATCTGGCCGCCTATGCCCATGCCAATGTGCGCTCCGTTCAGGCTGAGAACACGGAGCTTTTCACACCGCTCTCCGTAGGGGAGATCGGCGGCCGCGAGACATACATTTTCGCCTACGCCGATTTCGGATTCTCGCCCACGCAGTACCGCCAGGTTTACCTATTCAATATCGGCCGGAACA